>JAYUEJ010000057.1:0-2552 GCA_043739265.1 Rhodopila sp.
GCCTGAGTGAGTTGAATAAGCTGTGTCAGATTGGTGTTGGTACCGATCTGCTGCTCCACCGAGGAAAATTGCACCAGTTCGCTGGTAAACTGGTTCGCATCCATCGGTGACGACGGGTCCTGATTTTTCAACTGCGTCATCAGCAGTGACAGAAAATTCGAAAAATTGCCGCTGAGGCTTCCCAGCGCGGTCGTGCCGGCCTGGGAAATGGCTCCGGCCGTCGATGCGGTCGTGGTAGTCGCGGCGGTTGGGGAAAGAATACTTCCACTCATTGATCTATCTCCTTTTTTGGCGATCAGGCGGTGATGTCCAGGCCGATGCGGTAGCGGTGGGTGGTCGTCCCGGAGGGGATCTCGCCGGGTGCGGGCGAACCGTCGTGCCGCCTGCCGCCGAACCACGGCTTCGGGTCGCGGGGGAGGGAGCCGCCGTTCGCACCGCCGGATGATCCATTCGCATCGGCGCCGCCGCTGTTGGCGCGGCCGGCGAAGGCTTGTTGTCCGCCGCCCTGACCAGAGGCGCCGCTTCCCGAGGACGCTTGCGCCGGTTGGACCGGCACCGGTGGGGCGATATGAAAGGTGACCGAGCGGTTGGCGGATGGAATGCCGGCGGCGTCCAAGGTGCGATGGAGATGCGGTTCATCCCGTAGCAGCGCCTGCAAGGTGTCGGCCTTCTCGGCGGTTATTTCCACCCGCGCCACACCGGAGGGTCCAGTTTCGATGCGTATTTGCACCATGCCCAGGTCGGCCGGATGTAGGCGAACCGTCACCTCCCGGGTGCCATCACGGGTTGTCGCCAGCGTCAGCAACGTCGGTGCGATCTGTGCCGCCGGCGTTGCGGCGTTGCTGGGCGGGCCGAACGTGGTTGCCGAAGCCTCCGGCACCGAAGGAGTTGGAACCAGCGCGAACGTCAGGTTTTGCGGCGTGTCGGCCTGTGACGGGACTGGCAGAGGGGAGGTGGCAATCTCGACCGCACGCACCGCTTGCTTGCGATCCGAAACTGGCAATGCCGTTGCAGCGGCATCCGGTGCGGGCGCTGGGACCGGCGTCGGCCCCTGCGTCGGCGTGCGACCGGAATCAGGGGGAATCGGTCCCTGCAAGGCTGGCGTGTCGCTGCTTGCGGTTGCCGGCGCCGGCATTGGGGCCGGTGGCGCGCCCCTGTCCGGTCGGGCTTTGGCAGGTTCGGCTACGATCGGAAGCGACCCATCGGGCGGCGATCCAACGGGCACAGGCGCAACCTGTGGGACCACGACAGCAGGCGGCAGTGGGGGTTGAGGTGCGGCAGAGCCAATAGGCGATCCAGACCCGGCGATGTCTGGCTGGACGGCGCCATGGCGATCGATCTTCGCAACGCCTGGCGTCTTCGTCGCGAGGGCGATCGTCGCCATCGTCTGATCGGCCAGGGGCGGTGCCAGGGGCGGTGCCAGGGGCGGTTGCGGCGGGATTGGGGACGGCAGCGGACCTGGAACGATCTCGGTCGTTGTCCCCGGCGCCGCAGGGGTACCATCGGCCGCCGGCGCCGCATCCTGTGCAGACCGCAACAGCGTCCCGAACGCCGGCTCGGTGCCCGTCCCGTTGGGCGCGGTTGGGGACGCGTTCGCTGCTGCGACGGCGACTCCACCATGCATTGGTGCGTCCATGCGGGAAACTGGCAACGCTCTCATTGTCCTGTCACGTCATTGTCCTGACGGGACTGCCACGCAATGTTCGGGCCAAGCCGAAACGAACGCCGAACCGCCCTGTAAAGCGACGCACCCGGCAAGAATAACCGGCCGCATCAGGTCCACCGGCACAATATGCCCGGGGCAGGCGCACGCCGAACCAAGCAAAACCGCCGCTTCGTCCTTGGCACGGTTCATGCTGCTTAAAATCGCGGTAAGCCCGGGAGCGGTAAAACAATGTCCCTGTTCAATGCGATCTATACGGCGATCAGCGGCCTCAATGCCCAATCCTCGGCGTTTGGCAATATCAGTGAGGATGTCGCCAACAGCCAGACGACCGGGTTCAAACGGATCGACACCACCTTCGTCGATTACCTGACGACCAGCACACCGATACAGAATGAGCCTGGCGCGGTGGTCGCCCGTCCCGACTATATCAACAACGTCCAGGGTGCGATCAGACAAACCGACAACCCGTTGGGCCTCGCGGTGGCCGGCCAGGGATTTTTCGCGGTCTCCCTGGCCACCAGCCAGGTCAACAACGTGCCGGTATTCAATCCCCAGCAGAACTATACCCGCGACGGCGACTTCAGGATGAACGCCACCGGTTATCTGGTGAATAGCGCGGGCGAATACCTGAACGGATGGTCGGTCAATCCTGCCACCAACGTTGTCAACCAGAACGCGCTGGTACCCATCCAGGTGAACCAATCCACCTACAACCCCGTTGCAACGTCCAATGTGACCCTGGCGGCCAACTTGCCTGCGACACCCGCGGCCGGCACCGCAACCGCCGCGTCACCGCTGTCCTCGCAAATCTCCGTCTATGACGCGCTTGGAACCGCCCATACCGTCACCCTGAACTGGACTCAGAACGCCGCGAACGACTGGTCCG
>JAYUEJ010000058.1:0-2552 GCA_043739265.1 Rhodopila sp.
ACGCCGGCATGAATGGTGAAGTAATCGACACCCTGTTCGGCTTGCTCGATCAGCGTGTCCTTGAACACCTCCCAGTCCAGCTTGGTCGGGTCGCCATCGACCTTCTCCAGCGCCTGATAGATCGGCACCGTTCCGATCGGCACCGGCGAATTGCGCATGATCCAGCTTCGGATGTTGTGGATGTTCCGCCCGGTGGACAGGTCCATGACCGTATCGCCACCCCAACGGATGGCCCAGACCAGTTTTTCCACCTCTTCGGCAACCCCGGAGGTGACCGCCGAGTTGCCGATATTGGCATTAATCTTCACCAGGAAGTTACGTCCGATGATGACCGGCTCCAACTCCGGATGGTTGATGTTGGCCGGAATGATGGCTCGGCCACGGGCGATTTCGGAGCGCACGAATTCAGGCGTGACGAACGCCGGAATCTCCGCACCGAAGCTGTCGCCATCCGCGACGCGCTCTTCCGCGCCGAGGATCATCTTGGTGCGGCCCATATTTTCGCGATGGGCGACGTAGATCATCTCTTCCGTAATGATACCGGCACGGGCGAATTCGTATTGCGTGACCAACTGCCCGGGCCGCGCGCCATAGATCGGCAGATCGGCTGGGCACAACGGCACCAGTTTGTCGGCGCCGATGTTGCCGTTGTCCTCGGGTCGCACCGCACGCGGAACGATCCGGTCGAACCCGCGCTTCGCCAGCCATTCGCGGCGAATCGGCGGCAGGCCGGCTTCCAGATCGATCGTCACCGACGGATCGGTATAGACGCCCGAACAGTCGTAGGCCCAGTAAGCCTCTTCCTTCGCGCTGGGATCCAGTGCGATCTCCCGGAACGGAACATGGATGTCGGGCCGGCCCTCCGGGCTGGTGTAAATCTTGCGGGACCCGGCGATCGGACCGGTGGTCACCGAACTGGGGCGGGTGGTGGACTTCGACTGGACCGTCATAGACCTCTCCTAAATCGTCATGCCACGGGCATGCCTTGCGTCGGTTGCGGCGGGCATGGGCTGACGATGGGAACTGGGTCTTGTGACGCTGACCCGTCCCTCCGCCGGCATGACCCGGATCAGGTTCAAGGGTCATCGCACCACCGGTTGCGCCGGTTTGCCGCGATATCTCAGCCCCGCTGGTGGGGCACCCCTGGGTAATGGCGGAAGATGCGGCGGGTTGGGCCGGCTGTCAAATTTCATAAAGATTGGAGCGGGTGGAGGGAATCGAACCCTCGTAGCCAGCTTGGAAGGCTGGGACTCTACCATTGAGCTACACCCGCAACGCCACGGAGCCTAGCGCCACCGCCGCCGATTTGCAATCGTTCAAGCCGGCAGGACACAAGCACCGGCCTGAACGACCAAATCTGGATACAACTACTTCATCCCGGTGATGGAGGTCGCCATCGCCCGCGGATCGCGCGCCGGCCAGCGCCCGGCATCGACCTGGACGATGAAGTCGCCGACCAGCCGGTTGAACTGATCCGGATCCTCCAGATTAATCGTGTGTCCGCAGTTCGGCATGACCGACAAGGCGGCGGTCGGGATCGTCTGTTTCATCAGCAGGGCGGGTTGCAGGCACGGCCAGTCCTCATCCCCGGTCAGGATCAACGTAGGCACGGTCAGCGCCGCCATCTGGTCCACCAGGTCGTACAGCGACGGCCGTTCCCCTTGCACGCCAAGCTGGGTATTCCGAGCGCCAATGGCGGAATGTTCGGCAAGCTGGCGCTTGAATTCGTCGAAACCGCGCGGGTCTTTGTTCTCGAACTGCACGCGAGTCGGGCCGTACGCGTATTTGGCGGCGAATGCCTCGATGCCGCTTTCATCGAGGAACGCGGCGACGGCGGCCACTTCCGAGCGGAACTTGTCCCGCTGGCCCTTTTCCGCGCCGTAGCCGCAGCCGGCGACGCATAGCGACAAGGCGCGGTCGGGGTGACGAAAGCCGAAATGCAGCGTGGCGAACCCGCCCATCGACAATCCGACCACATGCGCCTTGTCGATCCCCAGATGATCGAGCACCGCGGCGATATCGTCGGCAGCCCTTGCCTGCGAATAGTGCGCCACGTCAGCCGGCACGTCGGACGGCGGATATCCTCTGGCGGCATAGGTGATCGCACGGTAGCGCTGGCCGAAATGCCGCATCTGGGTTTCCCAGGCTCGGTGATCCCCGGCGAATTCATGCACGAAAATGACCGGCACGCCGGTGCCGGATTCCTCGTAGTGCAGGCGAACGGCGTCATCGGTCATGGCGAAGGGCATGGGTGTCTCCTGGATCAGTCGGCTGATTCTACGCGGTCGGGCGGTACTGACCAGAGGGATGACAAATCTTCGTGGACAACAGGCGGAACGATCTGGTTGTGTGCCGATGCGTTTCAAGGATTCAGCGTGTTCGGTTCCCGTCCTGCGACCGGCGGCCTGGTAAGCGGGCTGCTGATCTGCATCCTGGCCTGTTTCCCGGCCGCGGCCCAACGGGACCAGCCGGTGCTGCGTTTGCTTGTGCTTGGCGCCGATGCAAATCCGATCCAGCCGGTTCGGTTGACCGGTGTGGACGACGCCGCGGTG
>JAYUEJ010000059.1:0-2544 GCA_043739265.1 Rhodopila sp.
GCGTCCTGGCTGCGTGGGCAACGGCAAACGGCGCCGTCTTCGCCGCCCCTCACGGCCGGAGACCCGGACCCGTCCGATGTGCCACCGACCGAGGATGCGCCGCCACCTGAACCCGGGGCGTGAGCGATTCGCTGGCAACGCGATTCGACATCGCAATGCGGCTGGGCAAACGGGCGGGTGAGATGGCCATGGCGATGCGTCCGCCGCCGGGGACGCCGCGCGCGGTGCTGAAAGGCCCGCAGGATTGGGTGACCGAGGCGGATGGCGCGGTTGAACGGTTCTTGTCCGAGGAACTCGCCGCGGCGTTTCCGGCGGATGGGTTTCAGGGCGAGGAGGGCGGGGTGTCCCGCGGTGGCTCCCTGCGATGGGTGGTCGATCCGATCGACGGGACGTCTAACTATGCGCGCGGGGCAGGGCGGTTCTGTGTCTCTTTGGCCTGCATGGAGGGCAACACCCCACTGATCGGCGTGATCGTCGCCCCCGCTTTGCGGGACACGGTGTGGGCTCGGCGCGGTGACGGCGCCTGGCTGAACGGGCAGGCGATCCGAGCGTCGGGGACGGTCCTGGCGAACCAGGCGATTGTGGAGGTTGGCTGGTCCCGGCGACGACCGAACGGCGATTATCTTAAGGTATGCGAACGGGTTCTTTCCGATGGTGCCAGCCTGCGGCATGGCGGGTCCGGTGCGCTGGGTTTGGCCGATGTCGCGATCGGCCGGCAGGACTTGTATGCCGAACTGCACATCAACCTGTGGGATGTCGCGGCGGCACTAGTGATCTTACGGGAATCCGGGGCAAGGGTGAGCGACTTTCTGGCCGGGAATGGCGCGGCCGAGGGCAATGGGATCGTGGCCTGCGCGCCGGGGCTGGCGGAAACATGGTCGGACTTACCCGGATTGCCTCAGCCGCTTTAGGGCGTTTTTGCCGGGGTGAGACCGCGGTTTGATCGGCGCCGTTCATGGTGGCCGGTTTGTCTTCGTTTGTGTTTAGTTCCGAATCGGTTGTTTGGTATGGGGACGATGTGAGGGAGACGGGCTGGTTGCGGTGCGGTTCGGCGTCTTGCCATTCGCCTGTAGAGTGGATGTCAGGCCGGGAATTTTTTTGCACGGAGGACGTTGGAGGGCCACGGTGGGCCACGGAGATGATTGCCACGTCTCCCGATGAGGCTTGGCAGAGGGCCGGATGATGGGCGTGACTATTCCTTGGCGCGTGAAAATTCAGCAGCCGGTCGGCCGGAATCCCAGTCGAGCAACCCTGAATCGGGGTGCCGATGCACAGCGATCGCCAACCCAATACTGCCGTGCGGCAGGGCCCGACAGTGCAGTACAGCGACTCTTGTATCTTCGATTTGGGCCATAAAGGCGGTGGACCGGCGTGTTGGCTCGGTGGCCCTCCGGCTTCCTTCGTGATGAAAATGCGGGGGGAATGAACGAACGCGCAATCCGCACCCTGTCCATGCCGGCGCAGCCACGTCTTTGCGGAACCCGACCGCGGGCAGGCGCTTTTACCGGCGCACAGACGCACGCAGCATTCATGCGCCACGTCGTCGAATGCAATGCAGTTGTGGGCCGCTTCGCATCGGGCTTGCGCAGTGGCCGGCAACGCTTTTTTCAACGACGCTGACTACAAGATCCGATTTCGCGAGCAATTTCATCATGCTAAAATCGCTTGGCAATTCTGGTCAGGGTGATATTGCTCTGGTCATGCGTCCACGACCTATCTTGCGGGAGCCAACCAGATGCCAATCCCTGTCATACTCGATTGCGACCCGGGCACCGACGACGCGCTGGCGATCCTGTTGGCACTGGCTTCGCCGGAACTTTCGGTCCTCGCGATCACCGTGGCTGGCGGCAATGTTGGGCTGGGGCATACGCTCGCCAACGCGCTGGCCTTGACCGCTCTGGCGGGATCGCCGGTGCCCGTGCATGCCGGGGCCGATCGTCCGTTGTTGGGGACATTCACCAGCGAGACGCGCGTTCATGGCGAAACCGGGTTGGGCGGTGTCGTGCTGCCGCCCGGCGGTGCGCCGGCGGCGGGCGTCGCGGCCGACGTCATCCGTCGCACCCTGCGCGAGGCCGCTGAACCCGTCACCCTGATCGGTATCGGACCGGCCACCAACCTTGCACTGGCCCTGACCACCGAACCGGCGCTGGCGGCGCGGGTGGAGCGGATCGTGCTCATGAGCGGCGCCTGGGCCGAGGGCAACATGACCCCGGCCGCCGAGTTCAACGCGCTGAGCGATCCCGAGGCGCTGGCGATTCTGCTGGCCTGCGGCCGGCCGGTGGTGTTCGCGACGTTGGAACTGACCGCTCAGGCGCTGGTTACGCCGGCCCACATCGCGGCCTGGCGCACGCTGGGGAGCGGACGCTGCCTGCGGGCCGCCTGCGATATTCAGGCTACCGTGCCGGCGTCTCGGCGCTTGGGCGGGATCGGCGCCCCGTTGCATGATCCCTGTGCCGTGGCCTTTCTGATCCGCCCCGAACTCTTTACCACGCGCGCGTGTTCGGTGCGGATGGACCTGGGGCCAGGGCCGGGACGTGGCCGGAC
>JAYUEJ010000060.1:0-7645 GCA_043739265.1 Rhodopila sp.
CGAGAACACGACCCCCGACGCGACGCCCTTCTCGCGGTTTTGACGCAATGGGCGGCGGTTATCGGCGAGCGCGACGTTTCGGTGCGTGACGTAATCGAACGGGCAACGGAACAAAGCACGGAATCGGCGATCGGATCGGTGGTGTTGCAGAGGACCCAGTTTACCTTCCCCGACTTTCGCGAGGCGCTGCTCCTGGTGGCTGGCGCTGGTGGGGTCATTAACGGCAAGCGTCTCGGGAAGTGGCTTGCCGCCCATCAATCCAGGATCGTTGGAGGCAAGCAGATAGTTCGCCGGGGTCTGTCCGCCGGCGTGACGCGCTGGCAAGTTCTCTCGCATCCATCAGTGCAGCCCGAATAGCCTTGGTGGGTTTGGTGGGTTTCAAGGGTTTGATCCCATACCCCGCGGGAAACTGTCAGAGAGAAAGACTCATCACTTTGTGTGCACGATTCACACATATTGACAGTTTACGGTATAGGACCGGACCAAACCCCTCAAAGCCACCAAACCCACCAACCGGGCGCCCATGGGCACGCTGCCGGCGACGCCTGATGCCGTCGTCGGCTTGCAAAACGGTATGACCACGACGCGGAGCCGCGGAGGTGTCGGTGAGAGCAACGGGATGGCCGAGAAAGCCGGGCAACGGCTCGTGGTCGAAGAAGAAAGTACCAGAGCGAACAAATGTCGTGTAGCGGCTCGATGTTGCGATCAACTATGATGTTGGAGGCTAAGGAGTTCGAGACCTGTCGGTATCGGTTTGACTGTTGGAGACGCGATGATGCCCTGGTTGCCGCGCGTGCATCGTCCGCCGGGCTGGCGGGACAAGAGGGCACGGGATCAGGACTACGCGGTCCATCGCAATCCGGCTGCGCTGGCCCTGATGGCGACACAAGCCTGGCGAAAGGCGCGACGAGAGTTCCTGGTGTCGCGTCGATGGTGCGTCGGATGTGGCGGTGCGGCGAGCGTTGTTGATCATCGCGACCCCCATCGCGGCGATCCGGTGATCTTCTGGGACAAGGCGAGATGGCAGCCGCTGTGTGCCTCGTGTCATTCCCGGAAGACCGCTGCTGAAGACGGAGGTTTCGGCAATCGCCGCAGGGGCATGGCGCCCCGATGAGACCGAGGGGGGAAGGGGGTGTCATATATACCGATATCGATACGAACAACCGCGCCCAAGTCATACGCACGCGTAGCCAAAATGGGAATGGGGGGGGGTCTCGCTGTGAGGGGCCGTTCCATTAGCCAATCACATCGTTTCGGTGCCGCGTATCTGGCAGCGCCATTACAGGAGATTCCCGGATGCTGACAGTAGAAAGCTGGCCGCTGGACCGCCTGATCCCGTACGCGCGCAACCCAAGACGCAACGACGGAGCGGTCGACCAGATGTGCGCCGCGATCCGTGAGTTCGGCTTTCGGATTCCGGTTGTTGCCAAATCAGATGGCACGGTCGTGGATGGCCACCTGCGGCTGAAGGCGGCGCATCGCCTGGGATTGCCCGAGGTTCCGGTCGCACTGGCGGATGACCTGAGCGAGGCGCAGATCAAGGCGTTCCGATTGCTTGCCAATCGATCCGCCGCCTGGGCCGAGTGGGATGATGATCTGCTCAAACTGGAACTGAACGACCTGCAGGAAGTCGGTTACGATCTGGCTCTGACAGGCTTCGATGCCGGCGAACTGCGAAGCGTGATGGATGACGCACCCGCCACCGGCCTGACCGATGAAGACGCGGTGCCGGCAGCACCGGAGATGCCAGTCACCCAGCCCGGTGACCTGATCCTGCTGGGACAACATCGTTTGTTATGCGGCGATAGCACCAAGGCCCAGGACGTTTCTCATCTGCTCGCGGGTGCGCGGCCGCATTTGTTGGTGACGGATCCGCCGTATGGCGTGGAGTACGATCCGGCGTGGCGCAACGAAGCCGGTGTGTCGGCGACGGCACGCACCGGCAAGGTGAAGAACGACCACCGGGCCGATTGGCGAGAGGCCTGGGCCTTGTTTCCGGGCGATGTTGCTTATGTCTGGCACGCGGCGGTCCATGCCACGACCGTCGCGGAAAGTCTGATCACCACCGGCTTCGACATCCGGGCTCAAATCGTGTGGTCGAAGTCGCGGTTCGTGCTCGGGCGTGGCGATTATCATTGGGGACACGAACCGTGCTGGTATGCCGTACGCAAAGGCGCCACGGGCCATTGGCAGGGCGCCCGCGATCAGTCGACGGTGTGGTCGATCGGGTCTGCTGGCGTCGAGGATACGGCTACAACACATGGGACGCAGAAGCCGGTGGAGGCGATGCGCAGGCCGATGGTTAACAATAGCGCGCGTGGCGATGTGATTTACGAACCCTTCGCGGGTTCTGGGAGCAGCCTGATCGCCGCCGAGACGATCGGCCGGCCCTGTCTCGCGATGGAACTCGACCCGGCCTACTGCGATGTCATCGTCGCGCGCTGGGAGGCGTTCACTGGGGCGACGGTGACAAGGCCGGCCCCATGATGACGAATGAAGAGCGCCCGCCGGCACGCGGCCGGCGGGCGTCGGTGTGGGCGGCAGCTTTAGTTGGCGATCCTGTAGATCGTGTAACTGCCCTTCGAACCGTCCTTGCCGGCACCGAACTGCCGAACGCGATCGGCCACCTCGACCACAATGCCTTGGCGCTTCTTCAATCCAGCGAAGAAGCCGCGCACGGTGTGCGGCGCCCAGTTCATCGCCTCGGCAATCTGGGCCACGGTGGCACCTTCTGGCCGGCGGAGCATCGCCACTACCTGCGCCTGTTTGGTTCCCTCACGCGGCTTGCGAGGTGCGACCGTCGTGGTGCGTGGCCCGCGTTCGCCGAGGACGGCGCGAAGGGTCGCCATCGGCCCCTCAAGGGCGGCGACGACGTCGGTGCTGCGGTTGGCCACGGCGGCGGCTTCCCGTGCGACTGTGTCCTCGTCCGCCGTGTCGGCGCCTGGGGCCCCAGCATTGGCGGCGTCCGCCGCCTCTTCCGCTTGCTCCTCGGTCTCTGCCAGCCAGGTCAGGATGTCGCCTGCCACCGCCGCGGGGGGGCGTCCGTTGGCGAAACCGTCGGCCACTATGGTCTTGGCCTCCGCCTCGTCGAGGATGGTAGCGTTACAACTCTCTTCGGCCAGGAAGCCGACGACCGCCTGCGCGAAGGTCTCGATCGTTTGAGGCTCGGCCGTTGGCGCCGCCGCCGCACCGATCGCTTCCAGTCCCTTATCAGTGGCACGCAGCATCAGCGCCACGCCATCGTCGTCCGTGCGCCAGTGGTATTCGGCGTCCTCGATGGGTGCGGGAACCTCTTCAACGAAGCCGTTGTTCAGCAGCGACCGCACCACGTTGCGCGCGGCGGCGGCGGGCAGTCGCGGCGGGCGGACCAGGCGGTCCGGATCCGTCGCCGCCAGCGTCAGCATGGCGCGGGCGGTGTCAGAAATCTTCACAGTGAGATGGGCCATCTTCGCTCTCCAGGTTGCGGCCCCCGGCCATCGGGCGCCCGCTACCTCCGCAAGCCCCGCCGGGCCGGGCCCAGGCGGGGCGGGGTGCCGATGGCGACGTCAGTCGGCGAATTCGCCCCGCTTGAAGTAGGCGTCGGTGACCTCGCGCAGTGTGCGGTTCCAATGCGTCAACGAACCGACGTGGCCCCAATGCACCGCCTCGGGGTCCGCCCTGAAATGATCGGCGGACATTTGTTGGAGGTCCGCCAGCAGGGCATCGAACTCGGCCTTGGCGGCGATGAAGCTGGCGAGGCTGCCGGCCTGATTGCATGTGGGGTTGGTCCGGCGGGTCATCGGTGGCTCCTGGCGATGCGGGTTGGTTCTTTTGGTGGACCGACCATTCGCTCTACGGCGCCCCGGAGCCAAGCGAATAAGCCGATCATATCATTGCTTTTTGGTGCATCGGTGCATGCCGTCATGAACGGCGGAGACTGCTGATATGGCAGGCCGCAAGCCGCTGCCGACCCATCTGAAACTTGTGAAGGGCACCGCGCGGCCGCATCGGATCAATCACGACGAACCGCAGCCGACCGTGGCGGCACCGGCGCCGCCCGCCCATCTGGACGTCCGCGCACGTACCCGCTTCGCCGAGATGGCCGAGATGCTCGCCCGTCACGGCGTGATGACCGAACTCGATACTGCCGCACTGGCCCGTTACGCAGTCGTTTGGTGCCGCTGGATCGATATGGAGGCAGAAGTGAAGCGCCGGGGGCCTGTGGTGAAGACCGACGGCGGCAACATTATCCAGAACCCGTTCCTGTCGGTCGCCAACAAATGTTTGCTCCAGATGGCGCAACTCGAGAGCGAATTCGGTCTCACCCCCTCCAGTCGATCCCGCATCCGCGCATCCGTTCCACCCGGCGCCGCCGATCCCTTTGAGGACTATCTGAACCATGGCCGCTCCGGGTAAACGCCATCCCGCCCCGCCTTGCCCCGTCGAGGCCTACGCGCGCGACGTGACGGAGCGGCGCCTCGTCACCGGCGAGGCCGTGCGGCTGGCTTGCAAACGGCACCTCGACGATCTGGCGCAGGGCGTCCAGCGTGGATTGATCTGGGATGCGGCGGCGTCCCTGCACGCGTTGACCTTCTTTGGTCACTTGCGTCATTCCACCGGTGAGTGGGCCAACCAGCCGTTCATTCTCCAACCGTGGCAGGCCTTCGTGATCGGTTCGCTGTTCGGCTGGAAACGCCTCGACGGCACCCGGCGGTTCCGGACCGCCTACGTCGAGGTGGCGCGCAAGAACGGCAAGTCGGCGATGTTGGCCGGCACCGCGCTTTATGCCCTCGTCGCCGATGGCGAGCCCGGTGCCCAGGTTTACGCTGCGGCCACGACCCGTGATCAGGCCCGCATCGTGTTCGGGGAGGCGGAGCGGATGGTTGAAGCCAGCCCAGCCCTGCGCACCCGACTGACCCGCACGGTGAACAATCTGGCGGTGCTGCCGACGTCGTCGTGGTTCCGCCCGCTCTCCGCCGACGCCTCGAAGATGGACGGCCTGAACGTCCACTTCGCCGCGGTCGACGAGGTGCACGAGCATACCAGCCCGGACATCATTCAGAAACTCAACACCGCCACCGGCGCGCGGCGGCGACCCCTCATCTTCGAGATCACCACCGCCGGGCATGACCGACATTCGGTCTGCCGGCAGCACCATGAGTTCTCGATCAAGGCGCTCGAGGGAACCATCCCGCATGAGGCCGCCGACAGTTGGTTCGCCTACATCGCGACGCTCGATCCCGGTGATGACTGGATGGATGCCACGGTGTGGATCAAGGCGAACCCGAGCCTCGGCGTGACAGTGAAGCCCGAGGATCTTCGCCGGCAGGTCGACGAGGCGCGCGAGATGCCGGCACAGCAGAACGCGATCCGCCGGCTGCGGCTGAACGAGTGGACTGAGCAGGCGACCCGCTGGCTCGATATGGACGTCTGGGCTGACGGAGGCCCGCCGCGCGAGATGGATTGGCGCGACGTGACGGCCGACCTCGAGGACGTCGAGGCGCGCCTCGCCGGCCGGAAATGTTACGGCGGGCTCGATCTGGCCCGAGTCAATGACCTGTCGGCTTTCGTGCTGGTGTTTCCGCCGACAAACGATCCCCGCCTCGGCGAGATCGGGCAGCGTTGGGTTGTCCTGACCCGCTTCTGGGTGCCGGAGGAGGATATCCTGCGGCGGGCGCGGCGGGATCGTGTACCTTACGATGTTTGGCGAGACCAGGGCTTCCTGGCTGCCACGCCGGGGAACGCCACGGACTTCGCCTTCATCGAGCGGGAGATCGTCGATCTGGCCGGACGCTTCGATATCCGTGACATCGGCTACGACCGCACCTTCGCCGGCGAGATCGTGACAAACCTGCAGGACAAGGGTCTGGAGCTTGTCCAGTTCGGCCAGGGCTTTCTGAGCCTGGCGGCACCGACGGCGGAACTGGAACGCCTCGTGATCTCGCGATCGCTTTGGCACGGCGGCCATCCGGTGCTGCGCTGGAACGCCTCCAACGTCGCGGTGAGGCAGGACCCGGCGGGCAACATCAAGCCCGACAAGGAACGGTCCCGCGAGCGGATCGATGGCATATCGGCGACCGTCAACGCGCTCGGTCGGGCGATGGCGGGTGATGGCGGTCGAACGATCTATGATGATCATCGGCTTTTTACCTTTTAGCGCGCGGAGGGATAACGCGGCCGGCGCCGTTATCCCACCGCGGTGGCCGGCTGATCTGCAAGTAACGTTCAACGGGTGACTGCAGGGGGTAGCTTCGCCGCATTCTCAGGCGGGTTGTCTCGAGATCTGGCTCATGAACGAACGATAACCGTTTGTTAGCGCTGAACACTTTGGCTCTGACACGGACGTCGCGTTCATCGAGCGGGAGATCGTTGAACTGGCTGCGCGGTTCAAGACCCGGGAAATCGACCATGAACGGACCTTGGCGGGCGAGATCGTGACCAATCCGCAGGACAATGACCTGGAGTTGGTGCAGTTCGGCCAGGGGTTCCTGAGTTTGGCAGCACCGACGGCGGAGTTGGAGCAGCTCGTGATCTCCCGGGCGTTCTGGCATGGCGGACATCCGGTGCCGCGATGGAATGCTTCCAACGTCGCAGTAAGGCCAACCAACCCTTCTCTTGCGACGTCAGTCCAACGCCACCGACACGCTGGTTTGCCCCGCCAGCCGGCGCTTCAGATGGAAGCTGACCAATCCGTCGCCGCTGTCTTGCCCCAACAAGGCGGCAAAGGCCGGCAGTGCGGTCGGATCGCATGCCTCCGCCTTGCCATAAGCGTCCCGGTATGCGGCGGTCAGGGGATGGGTATGACGTTCGGCGGTCAGCGGGTCGTGCGCCGGACAACGCGGAGGAGCGTGTCATTGCTGACCGGCAGGAGCAGACGGCGGGCGAAGCTTTGGCCGGGCCGTCCTCCCAATGCCAGACCGAGATGATGGACAATACCCTCCAGCCGCGACGTCCGTCGATCGAAAGGCCGGGCGATTGTTGCTTCCAACCGTTCCGCGAAGATCTTTCGGGGGCAATCCGCTGGCAGGCAGCGGAACCGCCGGGCAGAGACACGGATTTGGACCGGGCGCCCCTGGGAGGGCAGGTCCGACAAAACGCGTTGATATCGGCTGTGAACGCTCGCCGACATTGTTCCGCAGCCCGGGCAGACCGCGGACGCCGAGACCGCCCGGGCGACAATGACAAGCTTTTCCGCATCCGTCTCGACGCGCTCAACGGCCAGTCCGCAAGGAGCAAGCGTGATGCCTTGGCTCATGACGGCGATTCCCTGAAGGTCTGCCGTGTACGGTCCAGACCGAATGCATCAACATTGAGTCTGAGCCAATTTTCAACGCCGATTGACATCGTGCCCTTGTCCATGTCTCACCTCTCTCGCGGAAACCGTCTGCTTACGAGGTGTCCCAATCAATTGTGGGGCGGGGGAAATGCGCCAACCATATCCGCCACTGCGGATATGCACAGTCAGAACGATAGAGGTCTAACGGCCGCGAGCTGCCATCGCCAGGGCCGCGGTGACCTTGGCCAGTTCCGCCTCGGGAGCATGCAAATCTGTGGGGTTTGTTCCCGAAAATGTACGGTCTGGGCTCACGGGACGAGGGTGAGCTGGTGGCGAAACTGGTGTGGCGGATCAAGCTGGTGACGGAGTCGGAGGCCGGGGAGACGACGG
>JAYUEJ010000061.1:0-7644 GCA_043739265.1 Rhodopila sp.
CGCGTTTGGCCGGTCGGGAAGTGCCTGCGAACGGTCGCGAAAGTCCCGCAACGGCGGCCTAAGGCGGCCATGACGATGGAGAAACGGCATCGGCCTGAACCGGTTATCGTTCGGCGTCGCCTGAGCGCAGGAGCCCGACCTGATCGAAGACATGAAGGACGCCTGTCTCGCCGCCGTGGCGGAGCCTCTTTCCTCGGTTTACGGCCTGCCGATGCAGCCCTGGGTGGAGCAGGATGGCCGGCCGCTCAAACGCGCGTTTTTCGTCGGCGGATGCGGGTCGCTGAAGGCGATCCTAACCGTGGAAAGCCCCGCTTCATTCCGGCGGCGTTTGCTGTTCGTGGGAAAAAATGCGCTCGACCGGCCGCGCCGGTTGACCGGGCCGCCCCTGAGTGCCGGTGATTCTGGTGTCTGACAACCCGGCATTGATGCTCAGAACCGCGACCCCGTCCGGGATGGCTCGGTAAAGCATGCGCGCCTTCGTATCGGCAGCGTGCTGCCATCCGGCCGTCAGGGCGTGTTCGGCGGCTTCAGGCCCTGAAGTAAACGTTGAATGGAATGGGCCAGGCATTTGTCGTCGGTGTAGGCTGCATCCGGCTCAAATGCCGCGGTGCAGCCAGCGTCTAACGAAAAGTCTTCTCCTTCGTCTCGTAGTTTGTCCACGACCTTGGTCCAGTTCGTCGCGGCGCGCTGATCCTCGGCCCCCAGCGCGACCCCGACCTGTGCCGACAACTCTGGGTCCGTCACCAGCAGGCGGCCGCGCATCGCCGGTTCCAGCGTGAGCAAATGGTCGGCGTTCATGCCGGGCACCCGGTCCAGAATGGCCTGGATCTTCGGGTTGTCGCCAAGCGCTCTCAGCAGCTCCTCCAGCACAGCCGACGCCGGCGCTGCGATCGTTGTTGCGTGGGTCATGACCAGCAGCAAGGCGGCACCGGCTGATAGGCCCAGCCAGCGGAAAACGAACCCAATCACGGCAACCGAGCCGCGAGTGCCGCCACCGCCTGGCCGATCAGTTCCTGGATGATCTCGGCGACCGGTTGGATGGACGTGACCATGCCGACCGACTGGCCGGCCATCACCGATCCCGTTTCGATATCGCCGTCGATCACCGCCCGCCGCAGCGCGCCGGCCCAGAAACGTTCGACCAGAAGCTGCGCTTCCTCCTTGGTCACTTCCCCGGCGATCAATTTGTCCCGCGTCTCCGCCTGGTGCGCCATGAACTTCTTGGTGCCGTCATTGACCAGGCCGCGCACCGGAATCACCGGCAGGCGCGGATCGAGTTCAACCGACGGCATCGCGTCACGCGCATTCGCATGCACGAAGAACTTCTTGAATTTCTCGTGCGCGATCGACTCGACCGAGGCAGCGAATCGCGTGCCAAGCTGGGCGCCGGACGCACCCATTTCCAGGTAGGACAGGATGGCCTCGCCACGCCCCAGGCCACCGGCGACGAACACCGGCACGTCGCGCAGATGCGGCAGGATTTCCTGCGCCAGAACGGTCAGCGACACGGGACCGATATGACCGCCGGCTTCGGACCCTTCGATGACGATGGCGTCGGCGCCAGATCGCACCAGCCGTTTCGCCAACGACAGCGCCGGGGAGAACGCAATCAGCTTCGCACCCCCGTCCTTCACCTTGCGCACCGCGGGACCCGGCGGAATGCCGCCCGCCAGCACGACATGCCCGACCTTGGCCTCCAGCGTGACCCGGATCAAATCGTCCAGTTCGGGGTGCATGGTGATCAGATTGACCCCGAACGGCTTGTCGGTCAGCGCCTGGGTGCCGGCGATCTGATCGGCAAGCTGCGCCGGACTCATGGCACCGCAGGCAATGACGCCGAAGCCGCCGGCGTTGGAAATGGCGGACACCAGGTGTTTCTCGCTGACCCAGCTCATGGCGCCACCCAGGATGGCATACGGGCAGCCGAGGAATGCGGCGCCGCGCGACCACAGCCGGTCCAGTTGCGCCCGGGCGGCGGCCATCGGGGCGGCGATGCCGGTGTCCATCAGGATGTCAGACTGCATCGAGGCCATACGCGGTATGCAGGGCGCGGACGGCCAGTTCGGTGTATTCGGCGGCGATCAGCACGCTGACCTTGATCTCACTGGTGGAAATGACCTGGATGTTGATCGCCTTGTCGGCGAGTGCGCTGAACATGGTGTTGGCGACTCCGGCGTGGCTGCGCATGCCGACCCCGACGACGCTGATCTTGGCGACGTTCGGGTCTTCCAGCAGTTCCGCGTAGTTGATGTGGGATTTGATGGCGGCCAGCGCGGCGCGGGCGCGTGGCAGATCGGCCTTGCCGACGGTGAAGGTCATGTCGGTGGTGCCATCGGCGGAGATGTTCTGCACGATCATATCGACGTTGGCGTTCTGCTCCGCCAGGGCGCCGAAGATCGCGGCGGCGATACCGGGCCGGTCGGGCACCTGGCGCACGGTGATCTTCGCTTCGTCGCGGGAGTAGGCAATGCCGGAAACGGTTTCTTTTTCCACGATCTCGTCCTCATCAACCACCAGCGTACCGGTGTCTTCTCCGGGCAGCGCGTCCGTGAAGCTGGACAATACGCGCACCCGGACGCGTTCGTTCATCGCCAGTTCCACGCTTCTGGTCTGCAGCACCTTGGCGCCGACGGACGCGAGTTCCAGCATTTCCTCATAGGCGATCTTGGCCAGTTTCCTGGCTTTCGGCACGATCCTTGGGTCCGTCGTATAGATGCCATCGACATCGGTATAGATGTCGCAGCGATCCGCCTTCAGTGCCGCCGCCAGTGCCACCGCCGAGGTGTCCGACCCGCCGCGGCCCAGGGTGGTGATGCGGTTGTCCGGTGCGATGCCCTGGAACCCGGCGACCACCGCGACCTGGCCGATCCCCATGCGGCGGATCAGCTCCTCGGCCTCGATCGACTGAATGCGGGCCTTGCCGTGCGCGGTGTCGGTGCGCAGCGGAATCTGCCACCCTTGCCAGGATCTTGCATCGATCCCTTGTTCCTGCAGACAGATCGCCAGCAGCCCGGCGGTGACCTGTTCGCCGGTGGCGACCACGGCGTCGTATTCCCGAGCGTCGTGGAGCGGCGAGAGGTCGGAGCACCATTTGACCAGTTGGTTGGTGACGCCGGCCATGGCGGACACGACGACGGCGACCTCGTTGCCGTACTCGACCTCGCGTTTGACGCGGAGGGCTACGTTGCGGATACGGTCGAGGTCGGCCACCGAAGTGCCGCCGAATTTCATCACGATGCGGGCCATGAATGGTGATCAGTTGCCATGTTGGTGTAAGCGCGCACACATACTGGTGCTGGGCGACAGGAGCAACCATGAGTAGTGGCACGGTCTCGGCGGCGGAGGTGGAAAAGTTCGACCGGCTGGCCTCACGCTGGTGGGATCCGACCGGACCGATGCAGCCGCTGCACCGGATGAACCCGGCGCGGGTCGGCTGGATACAGGGGTTGTGCGGTGGTGCGACCCGCATCCTCGACGTCGGCTGCGGCGCCGGCCTGGCCTCTGAGGCGCTCGCTCGGCACGGGCACCAGGTGCTGGGGATCGACGCGGCGGGGGAGGCGATCGAGGCAGCGCGCGCCCATGCCGAGGGGCAGGGTCTGCCTCTGACGTATCGGGCGTGCCTGGCCGAGGATTTGGCGGCGGAAGGGCTGCGATTCCCGGTAATCACCGCGCTGGAGGTGATCGAGCATGTGCCCGATCCGGCTTCCTTCGTGCGAGTGCTGGCGGGATTGCTGGAACCCGGCGGGCTGTTGGTGCTGTCCACGCTGAACCGGACACGGCGGTCGTGGCTGACGGCAAAGGTCGGGGCCGAGTATGTGCTGCGGATGCTGCCGGTTGGCACCCACGACTGGGCTGCGTTCATCACCCCGGCCGAAATGGCTGGCATGCTGCGGGCGGCGGGGCTGCGTGTGGGGCCAACCACCGGGCTGGTGCCGGATCCGTTCAGGGGTCAATGGCGGACGGGGCGGGATATGGCGGTGAACTATATGATGGCCGGGCTTCGATAATGCGTCGCGAATGGGCATTCGGCAGGGGGGCATTCGGCAGGGGGGCATTCCACGGGGGGGCATTCGGCGGGCGGCATTCGGCTTGTAGTGGCGTCCCGGATCGTGCCCTTTAAGCCATGCCCATGATCTACCTGATCGCCGGCGAACAAAGCGGCGACGTCCTCGGTGCTCGGCTGATGCACGCCATCAAGGCGCGGCGGCCCGACATTAGGTTCGCCGGAATCGGCGGCAGTTTCATGGAAGCGCAGGGGCTGGCCAGCCTGTTTCCGATCCGGGCGTTGGCGCTGATGGGCCTGCTCGAAATTTTGCCGAAAATCGTCGAACTTCGCAGGCTGTTGAAGCGGACGGTCGCCGATATCGAAGCGCGGGCGCCGGATGTGCTGGTGACCATCGACTCGCCGGGGTTCACGCTGCGGGTGCTGAAAGCGCTGCAGCCCACCACTCTGAAGCGCGCCCATTACGTCGCACCTCAGGTGTGGGCGTGGCGGGAGAACCGGGTGAAGCACTATCCCGGCCTATGGGACCAACTGCTGTGCCTGCTGCCGTTTGAGCCGGCGTTTTTTGCCGGCCACGGGTTGCCGGCGCGGTTTGTCGGTCATCCGGTGCTGGAAAGCGGGGCCGAATCCGGCAACGCCGAACGGTTTCGCAGCCGTCATGGCCTTGCGGCGGACGCGAAGATCCTGACCGTGATGCCGGGAAGCCGGCAGACCGAGGTGTCTCGGCTGCTGCCGATTCTGGAAGCGACGATCCGGCTGTTGCCCGAACCGGTGGTGCCGGTGGTGCCGTTGGCGGGACCGGTGGAGGCGATGGTGCGGCAGCGAACCGCGTCCTGGCCGATCCCGCCGATCCTTGTCGCGGATACGGCGGACAAGCATGACGTGTTCGCGGCTTCGGCCGCGGCGTTGACGAAGTCCGGGACCTCGACGCTGGAACTGGCGCTGGCGGGCGTGCCGATGGTGGTCACCTATCGGATCAATCCGATGTCGCACCAGATCGTCAAACGTGTGGTGAAAGTGAAGTATGCGTCGATACTGAATCTGCTGCTGGATCGGGCTGTGGTGCCGGAACTGCTGCAGTATGACAGCCGGCCGGATCGGCTTGCCGCCGAGTTGGGCCGGTTGCTGACGGATCGGGATGCGGTGGCGGCGCAGCGTCAGGGTTTCGCGGAGGCGTTGGCAATGTTACGGCCGGTCGCCGGGACGCCATCCGAATGCGCGGCGGAGGCGGTGTTGGCGATGTTGGCGTAGAGGCAAACCCGGCCAACGGCGGCGTGCCATCGGGCGCTGGATGCCGCGATTCTTCTGCCAGGATTAAGAGGGCGAGGGGTGGCGATTCCCCCGGGACAATCGCATTTGAACTGCCGCGGACCCCAGACACTCCATGTCTGCTATCTCAGCGACTTCCGTGTTGAATGCGCCGCCGACAGCAACGAGCTCCCACCGGCATTCAGGACGACCCTGCCTCCTCAGGCCGATGACCCAGTCCAGCGTATTCGGCCGACGAAGCGTTTCCGGTCACCGTGACAGTATTCTAATAACCCCGCGCCCAATCAATCACATTCCGCAACGGCCGGCCGTCGAGCCACGCACGCAGGTTCTCGCGGAACAGATCGATGCTGCCATGCCGGTCCTCGTCGCTGGCGCCGGAGATATGCGGCGTGATCAGCACACGTGGGTCGGACCAAAGCCGGCCCATCGGCACATGCTCGAACTCGCCTGTATAGACATCCAGCGCAGCACCGCGCAGGTGATCGCTGGCCAGCGCATCGGCCAGGGCGTCCTCATCGACGATCTCGCCCCTGGCGACATTGACGAGAATGCTGTTCGGCTTCATCGCGGCGAAACGATCCTTGTTAAACAGGCGGTTCGTCTCCGGGGTCCACTGGCAGCAGATTACAACGACATCGGCTGCGGGCAAGAAACGATCCAGATCGGCGGCGGCGGCGATTTCGGAAAAGCCCTCGGGTAAGGATTGATGCGGCACCGCGTGGCGGCGGGTGCCGACCACCCGCATGCCAAGGGCAGCGCACAGCCGTCCGACCTGCATCCCGATGCCGCCGGCGCCGACCACGCACACCGTTTTGCCGTCCACCATCAGCGGCCGATACGTGCGCGAACTGAACGCCTGTTTTTCGCGATCCACGGCGGCCCGGTGCAGCCCCTTGGCGAGGTGCAGTATGCCGGCCACCGCGTATTCAGCGATCGCCAGCCCGTTGGCCGACCCGCGTGAGGTCGTTACGGTCACGTCGCTACCCCACAGATCGCCGCGCAGCAGATTGCTGGCACCAGCCGGGCGCTGATGAAACCATTTCAGCCGCGGCGCCCGCATGCGCAGATCGAGCGGGAATGGCCAGCCGCCAAGAATAATGTCCGCGTCGGCGAGAAGCCGGTCGCGGTCCTCGCGATGACCACGGCCGTTGGCGTTCGGTGCCAAATAGCGTTCCGACGTAAAAGCCGGCCAGGTTTCCCGGTATTCGCCGTCGAACCAGCCGCCGGCATCGGTCACCTTCACCCCCGGATCCACGCCTTCAATCTTCGCTCGGTCTTCGGCGCTGAGGCGCGTCAGGGTCAGGATGTTGGGCATGGGCGCCTTTTCGGGAAGAGTTTTCTCGGCAGTTGGATGTTAATGCGATACGTCGGGCACCAATCCCATGCCTCGCTTGCAGCCGGAGTTCTGGCCGAAGCCGACACTGGCCGCCGGCACTGGCCGCAGGTCCTTCGACAGCACGACCCTGATCTCGTCGATCAATGCGTCACCGCCACCGCGCGGCTGGCGGCAATCGACCACGATCGCGGACGCCAGCGCCTGGTCGCGGGACCCGATCTCGGTCAGCAGGTCGGCGATCTTTATCGTGTGGCCGAGCATGCCGCGGTCGCGCATCGCGGCGCCGATCGTGTCGTTGGCGTGCTGGGCCAGACGGGCGACGGTGGCAAAGTAAGTCTCGGAGGACATGCCGGAGCAGGTGCCGTGCTTGCGCCACTCATACCGTTGCAAACCCGGTCCGGCCGGCATGTAGCGCCGGAGTTGAGCCTGCACCGGTCCCGACACCGCGAACGGCGGGCCGTCGCAGTCCATGGGTTGGCGGTTTACGCTGACATTGGCGCGGTTTGGCCATAGCCCATGCACGGTCAAGGGGGTTTGCTGAAATGCGGCCTCGGTCAGCGACCGGCATTCGTCTTTCGCCTGATTGGCCGGGGAAAGAGCGCAGAAACTGGGGGCGACGCTGAGACTGAGCAGGAAAAAGTCGAAATCGCCTGGTGCGGCGGAATCTGGGCGTTGACGCGATTGGGCCGAGGTTGCTGTCACCAGCACCGACAATACGACCAGCATTACCCGCAGCGGCCGTAAGATTTTCATATGCAACGACTTCATGATCAGCCCCTTTATCCGGGCACATTGCCGCATCGCCGGGCCACTGGCCAGCGGCGTGTGGAACCCACCCTGGTTCGGGCGGGGTACCGGGATGCCCGCATTGGTGGCGGTCAGCCTTACGCCGCAGCCGGAAACCAAAGCCCGTCTCCACCGAAGAGCGGACTCGCGTGGTCGCATGTCAAAACCGCGTGCGTTCCCGTCCCCTAACACCCGAATTAAGCATGATTTGTTTTCAGGGTTTCCATGAGGCGTGCGACAATCCTCT
>JAYUEJ010000062.1:0-2541 GCA_043739265.1 Rhodopila sp.
CTCAGTGGTCTTCGTGGTCCTCCGGCTTGCCTCCGTGTTAAAACTAACAAACGAATGAACGAACGCGCGATTTGCCCGCTTCCCCTTTGCACGTTCCCCCTGGCCGGGACACCACGCTTGCCACCCCGCCCGGGCGGCGATCGCGCAGCACGTCATAGATCAAGGCTGATACAGACCAGGCGGCTCGCTCATAAGTTCATTGCAAAATACGGCCGAAACCTGCCCGTCCAGCGCGACGCCCTCCGCCGATCGTCACGCGCAGAACGGTGCGTCCCGCGAGAATTGCCGGTTCACCCGTTTGCCCCGGGGCGGTTGGAGCCTTCTGTTGGGATCGGATTTTGGTTGGGTGCTTTGCGTGAGGATTTTTTAACCACAGATGAACGCGGATGTTTGCGGACCAAAGATTGCGAGCCATTGCTTCTATATTGTCATAAAATAACGATACGACCGGCGGTAATCTTTATTGTTGTGTTGATGGGCGTGCATTCGCGGTTTGGCGTGAGATGCAATCGGACCATGATCCCCCGGGGCATATAATTTATTATTATATCGATACGAGCAGAGCGGTGGGGACGCCGCTGGCGGGCCGCGTGGGTTTAACCTTGCACCAGCGCGGCGGCGATCCTTTCGCGCGTCAACGGCATGTGGCGGATGCGAACCCCCAGGGCATGCGCCACCGCGTTGCCGATCGCCGCCGCGGTGGGTCCGAAGGTGCATTCGCCCATGCCCAGTGCCGGGAGTTCTGGACGAGCAACGATATCGACCTCGATCTCCGGCACCTCGGAGAATTTCATGATCGGATAGCTGGCCCAGTCCAGCGAGGTGATCCCGTCGCCGTCAAGTGTTACCTGTTCCTTCAGCGTCATGCTGGCGGCATGGACGATGCCGCCTTCCAATTGGTTGCGGGCACCGTCCGGGTTGATCACCAATCCGGCATCAGCGGCGCACCAGACGCGGCGGAGCGTGATATCCTGGTCCACATCCAGTTCTACCGCAACGCAGGCGTATGCCGCCTTGTTCTTGTAGCGGCTCCAGGCCAGACCCAGGCCTCGGCCGGTCCCCGCTGGTCCGCGGGCTTCCCACCCACAGCGCCCCGCCACGGTCTGGATCAGGTGCCGCGCCCGTGGATCGGACAGCAGCGACAGCCGGTAGGCGACCGGATCGACGCCGGCCCGTTCGGCCAGTTCGTCCATGAAACATTCCAGTGCAAATACGTTCGGCAGCGCACCAAGCCCGCGCAGCGACGACGTGCGCACCGGCGTTTCGTGAGCCAAATGATGGACTACCCGCTTCGCCGCGAAATCATACAGCGGAAAACCATTACGGGTGCCGCCGCCGCCATTGGCCTCGGACGGGTCGTTGGCCTTGGGCGGGGCCGGCGGATCGGGCATTGCCTCATGTCCCAGCATGGTGCCGCCGAACACCGGGCGTTGCACGTGGGAGCCGGCCCAGATTTCGGCCGTCCAATCGACCGGACGGCCGTTGGCGTCCAGCACGGCGCGCAGCCGGGTCATGTGTGCGGTGCTGACCGGTTCGAAACCGAATTCTTCTTCGCGCCGCCACTGCACGCGGATGCAATGATCCGGTACTTGCATCGCAATGATCGCGGCGTCCAGGGCGGCATCGTCGGCGCCGTTATGGCCGTAGCATCCGGCGCCATGGGCGTGGCGCACCGTCACCTGTTCGCGCGGCAGCGCAAGGATGCCGGACAGGCTGTTGCGCAGCGGATAGACGCCCTGGGTGTGCGACCAAACCGAAAGATGTCCATCGCGGTATTCCGCCAGCCCGCAGGACGGAGCCAACGCGGCGTGCGCGACGAACGGGCGGGAGTAGGTCTCGCTGACAATAACGCCGGCGTCCGACGGTGGGTTCGGATCGCCGATATGGCGGTCGTCGGCCGGTTGATCGCGGAACCAGGCCGCCTCTTGCTGCGCCGGGGTCAATACTCGCACGCCGGTCCAGGTCGCATGCGCGGGGGCGGCCACGGCTGCCCGTTGCACGATTGTTTCGTCCGAACCGACGAACGCCACGAAATCCCCGACCCGCACGATTTGGATCGCGCCGCCGGCCGCCTTGCGGATCGCCGCCTCGTTCAGGGCCGCCAACCTGGCGCCGCGGGAGGGCTGACGCAGCGTGCGGGCGTGCAGCATGTCCGGACGCACGATATCATGGATGAACGCCGCACCCGTCACCTTGGCGATCAGGTCGCGCCGCTTCACCGGCTGGCCGACCACTTTATACGCGGTGTGCGGCTTCGGTTGCGCCGAACCCTCGATCTCGGCGGCGAAGTCTTCCGAACCGGCGAAGCTCCAATAGTCATGGCCGGTAGGGTTGCCGTCCTGGAAGAACACGCCGTCTTCGACCGACAGGTCCTGTGGCGCACAGTTCAACCGTTGCGCGAGGCGACCGAGCACCCGGGCGCGGAGTTCGGCGCTGATCAGGCGGACGGAGCGGCCGGACACTTCGATCGACTGACTGGAACTGGTCGATCCTTCATCCGGCGCGCCGGCGGTGTCGCCGGACAGGATGGCGATGCGATCG
>JAYUEJ010000063.1:0-7638 GCA_043739265.1 Rhodopila sp.
CGCCGCCTGTGCGGCCGAAAAATCCGCCATATCGACAACCTTCGGCGCGAACCCCAGTTTCGCAGCGGCCTTCCTGGCCTGCCCGGCCAGTGCCTCGGCATTGCCCGATTCCGTGCCGAACAAAATCGTCAGCGGCACCTTCTTGGCCGGGGGAGCAGCCGGAACCGCCGCCTGCGATCCACCGGCCGCCTGCAGCCCGGCCAGATAGCCAGACAGCCAGGCCCGCTGTTCCGCCGTGGTAACCGAGATGACTCGGTTGAGCGCGGCGATATGGTCCTCGGCGAACGGTGCGGTATTCGGTAACAACGGGGCCATACTGTTTCCTTCAGCCTTCTGCTCGGGCGGGTTCAACCGCGCCCGAAATTGCAACAGTCATAGGTTCGGTCTGCTGCCAGTCCGCCAGCAGCGGGCGCAGCGCGATGACGGGGCCGACCACGATCAAGGTCGCCGCACCCGCCGGAATGCCGGCAATGTCAGCGCCGGCTGTAGCCAGGGTAGAAATCCGCACGTCCTGATCCGGGCAGGTGGCATTGCTGATCAGCGCCACCGGTTCGGACGGCGCCCGTCCGGCGCCCATCAGCCGTTCGGCGATCTGCCCGATCCGCCGTTGCGCCATGTAGAACACCAGCACTTCGGACCCGCGCGACAGCGCCGCCCAATCGACGCCGGCCAAATCGCCGCTGGAATCGTGCCCAGTGGCGAACGCCACGCTGCGCGCCAAATGCCGATGGGTCAGGGGGATGCCAGCCGCCGCTGTGCCGCCGATCCCGGCGCTAATCCCCGGCACGATCCGGAACGCGATACCGGCCGCCGCCAACGCCAGGGCTTCCTCGCCCCCGCGCCCGAACACCAGCGGATCGCCGCCCTTCAGCCGCACCACGCGCAGCCCCTGGCGGGCAAGCTGGATCAGCCGGTCATTGATTCGAATCTGCTGCGTGCGAACGCCGCCGGCCCGCTTCCCCGCCATCTCCAACCGAGCCCGCGGCGCCATCGACAGGATCGCGTCCGACACCAACGCGTCATGCACGACCACGTCGGCCCGACTGAGCGCATACGCCGCGTGCAGCGTCAGCAGCCCGGGGTCGCCAGGACCGGCGCCCACCAGCCAAACGGAGCCAGGGTCGAAACGCGAGCCTGTCAGAGTGGGAAAATCCATTGAACCGGGGTGCCCTGGAACGCTTGAATCGCACAAGTCAGAGCGTCTTAGGAGGATATTTTTCCAAAAACTACAAGAGGAATGGCGAAATTAAGAGAATCTTTGCTATAATACTCACAATAATAGCGTTATCTCCCCCATTCCGGCCATCCGGGAAAAAATCCAACCGTGTGTTGCCAGCACGGCGCCCGGCCACCATGGTGCGCCGCATAAACAAGACCAGCCCGAGGCAACGATGGACGACGATTTTCGCAAGGCCGCACTCGATTACCACCGGCTTCCCCGGCCCGGAAAACTATCCGTCGAGGCGACCAAAACCATGGCCACACAGCGCGACCTGGCGCTGGCGTACTCCCCCGGGGTCGCCGCCGCCTGCGAAGCGATCAAGTCCAACCCCGACGCTGCCTACGATTATACCGTCCGAGGCAACCTGGTGGGGGTGATCACCAACGGCACCGCCGTGCTGGGCCTGGGCAACATCGGACCGCTGGCCAGCAAGCCGGTGATGGAGGGCAAAGCCGTCCTGTTCAAGAAATTCGCCGGCATCGACGTGTTCGATATCGAGGTCGATGCCTCCGACCCGGCCAGGTTCTGCGACATCGTCGCCGCGTTGGAACCCACCTTCGGCGCCATCAACCTGGAAGACATCAAAGCCCCCGAGTGTTTCGCGATCGAGGCCGAACTGCGCGCCCGGATGAAAATCCCGGTCTTCCACGACGATCAGCACGGCACCGCCATCACCGTCGCCGCTGCCGTGCGCAACGGGTTGCTGCTGCAAGGCAAGGACCTCCCGGACGTCAAACTGGTCACCTCGGGCGCCGGAGCGGCGGCTCTGGCCTGCGTCGATCTGCTGGTCTCGATGGGCTTGCGGCCGGAAAACGTCACGCTGACCGACATCAAGGGCGTCGTCACCAAAAACCGGCCGGACATGCTGCCGAACATGGCCCGCTATGCCCGCGACACGAATGCCACGACTTTGCACGACGCGTTGCCCGGCACGGACATCTTCATGGGTCTGTCCGCCCCCCGGGTCCTGAAACCTGAATGGCTCCCCCTGCTGGCCGACAAGCCGCTGATCCTGGCGCTGGCGAATCCCGACCCGGAAATCGACCCCGAACTGGTCACCGCCGCCCGCCCGGACGCCATCATCGCCACCGGCCGCAGCGACTATGCCAACCAGGTCAACAACGTCCTGTGTTTCCCCTTCATCTTCCGCGGCGCGCTGGATGTCGGCGCCACGACGATCAACGAGGCGATGAAGATCGCCGCCGTCGAAGCCATCGCCAAGCTGGCTCGGGTGGAGGCCAGCGAGGTCGTCGCCGCTGCCTATGGAGGCTCCGCCCCGGTGTTCGGCCCCGATTACATCATCCCGAAACCGTTCGATCCCCGCCTGATCCTGGAAATCGCCCCCGCCGTTGCCCGCGCCGCCATCGCGACCGGCGTTGCCCGCCGCCCGATCACCGATTTCCCGGCTTACCAGCGCGAGCTGGAACGGTTCGTATTCCGCTCCGGCTACCTCATGCGCCCGGTGTTCGAAGCCGCTGCCCGCGATCCCAAGCGCGTGGTGTTCGCGGAAGGCGAGGATGAACGTGTCCTGCGCGCCGCCCAAACCCTCGTGGACGACGGCATCGCCCATCCCATCCTGCTGGGCCGCCGCGACGTGATCGCCGCCAAGGTGAAAGAGATGGGACTACGCCTGAATCTGGGCACGGCGGCCGCGGTCCTCGATCCCGCCGCCGACCGGGATATTTTCGACAAACTGATCCCGGAATACCAGCGCCTGTCAGGCCGCCGCGGCACGCCGCCCGAATCGGCAGCCAGACGGATCGCCACCCGCGCATCGGTGGCGGCGGCGATGCTGCTGCATGACGGCCAGGCGGATGCGGCGATCTGCGGCGGCACGGGTGCGTGGTGGCGCCAGATTCAATACATCCTGCCGATCATCCCGCGCCGTCCGGACGTCAATCGCGTCTATGCCCTGTCCTGCCTGATCATCCCGAGCGGTGTCCTGTTCATCTGCGACACGTTCATGGTGATCGATCCGACTGCCGAACAAATTACCGAAATGACGCTGCTGGCGGCGGACGCGGTGCGGGGCTTCGGCCTGACTCCGAAGGCGGCGCTGGTCTCGCACTCCAGCTTCGGCGCCAGCGACAGCCAGTCCGCCCGCAAGATGCGCCAGGCCCTGACGATGATCCGCGCCCGCGCCCCCGGCCTGGAAATCGACGGGGAAATGCATGCCGACGCCGCCCTGGTCCAGGCGATCCGAGACCGCGCGGTGCCGGACAGCCGGCTGACCGGCAGCGCCAACCTGCTGATCATGCCCACCCTGGATGCCGCGAATATTTCGTTCAACGTGCTGAAAGCCGCCGCCGATGGGTTGCCCGTCGGTCCCATCCTGCTGGGCATGTCCAGGCCCATCCACGTCCTCGTCCCCAGCGTCACCGCCCGCGGGATCGTCAATCTCAGTGCGCTGGCGGTGGTGGAAGCGCAGGATCCGGCCGGCGCGGTGGCCTGATCATGCTGCTGTGGCTTCTCCTTGGCGGCGCCGTCCTGTTCGTCCTGCTGGGCGGAATGCGTGCGTTCGAACGAGCCTCGGTCACCTCGATCAAATCTCTGGCCACCTGGATCGCGGCGCTGGGCGGGCTGACCCTGGCACTGATGCTGATCCTGACCGGGCGCGGCGGCATCGCGGTGGGCGCGCTGTTGCTGTTCGGCCCGCTGCTGTATCAGAAATGGCAGGCGGCGAGGGGGCAGCGCATCGGCGGCACCAGCTTTCGGCCACGCGCCGGCGCGATGTCCCGAGAAGAAGCCTACGAGGTCCTCGGGCTGCATCCCGGCGCCGGCAAAACCGAGATCCGCGAGGCACACCGCCGCCTGATGCGCGGCGCCCATCCCGATGCCGGCGGCTCCGATTGGCTAGCCGCGCGGATCAACCAGGCGCGCGACATTCTACTGGGGTGACGTGGCGGAGTTGTTGCAAGCGGATTGGCGTCCGAGGGGACCAAGGGCTTGTCGCTCGACGGTCCCGGGTCACGGCTGTCACACCTTCAACACCGAGTTCGAATAATGGCCGCGACGAGTCTCCAACCGCGCCCATTCCCAACGATCGAAACCGGGCGGAACTTTCACATACCCAGCCGATCACCCGCCTGCCGGACCGGATCGGGATAATTTGGCGTCGCATTGATCATGCGCTGGTAGCTGCCCACCGAAATGATATGGGCGATACGAAGTAAGGCGCGACGGGCGTTATTCAGTCGTCATGAAAGAGCCCGCGGGAGATTGTTTCTTTGGTCTCCCGACTCCGAATGCCAGCCCGTCGCGTCCTGAAGTCAGCCCTCCGCCATCGCCGGATACGGCTGCTGCCACTTATCCAGATAGACGAAGTCCGACAATTTCCCGCGGCCGACCGGCCCGAAGTTCCCCATCGGATAGCCGATCGGCAGGATCGCGTAGGAGTGGACACCCTCCGGCAGGCCCAGTGCGGCCTCGCTTTCTTTCGCATGCAGCAGATGCCGCGTCGTCAATGTGGACCCCAGCCCCAGCGCCCGGGTCGCCAGCAGCATGTTCTGCACTGCCGGATAGATCGACGCACCGGCTGCGCGGTTCGGGTTCGGCCCGTCCATCAGGCACGCAACGATCCACACCGGAGCCTCATGAAAATGCTCGGTCAGATATTCCACCGCGCCATGTTGCTTGCCGAAACGTTCGGCCGTCACGCCCGGAGGGGTGGGGCTGCTCGCGTAACGAGGCCCGATCACTTCGTCGAACGCCTTTTTATACCAGACCTGCACTGCCTTCTTGATCGCCGGGTCCTTAATGACCAGAAACCTCCAGGTCTGGGTGTTGCCGCCATTGGCGGCGCTGATGCCGGCCTCCAGGATCTTCTTGATGAGTTCATCCGGAACGGGGTCCGGCTTCAGCCGGCGCATTGACCGAGTGGTGCCTAGAATTTCGAAGAAATCGGGCATGGTTGGGATCTCCGTTAAATTCGCCTGACCGGAGCGACACCGCCGGAAGCGGATCGACCGCCGTCGATGACGATATGGGTGCCTGTTACATCACCGGACAGGTCCGAACACAAGTACAGCACGGCACCGGCGATTTCCTCGGGCAGCGCGTAGCGGCCGGTGGGAATACCGGCGGAATAGGCGGCATGAACGCCGGCGGGATCGTTTGGGTTCCGCTGCGATTCCAGCGAGCGCATCATGCGGGTTTCCACCGGACCGGGGCACACCGCGTTCACGCGGACTCCAAGGCCCGCGACGTCGGTCGATGCGACCTTGGTCAGGCCCAGCACGCCATGCTTGGACGCCACGTAAGCCGCCATACCCGGCGACCCGAACAGCCCCGCGACCGAGGCGGTGTTCACGATGGCACCCGACCCCTGCTTCAACATCACCCGCAGCACATGCTGCATCCCCAGGAAGACGCCTTTCAGATTGACGGCGATAACGCGGTCGAATACCGCCTCGTCGTAGTCCTGGGTCGGCACGACGGTGCCCTCGATACCGGCGTTGTTGAAGAAACAATCGATCCGGCCGTATGCGGCAAGTGTCTTCTCCACATAGTCCTTCACCGATGCCGATTTCGTTACGTCCGCCTGCACGAACGCCGCCGTCCCGCCGCGCTGGGCGATGATATCGGCGGTAGCCCGGCCGGAATCCACGTCGGCATCGACCACCATCACCCTGGCGCCGCGCAGCGCGAATCCCAGTGCTGTCGCTCTGCCGATGCCGCCACCGCCGCCGGTGATCAGCGCTACTTTGCCGGTAAAGTCCATGTTCGTTTCTCCCGTTGTTTTTTATTCAGACGACTTTCGCTTCATGCAGCGCCGCGATCTCCGCCGCACTGTAGCCAAGCTCCGCCAGCACGGCATCGGTATGTTCGCCGGCTTCGGGCGTGGCGCTGCGAATACTCCACGGCGTGCGGCTGAGTTCGATCGGCTGGCCGATGACTTCAATATCGCCCAAAACCGTGTGCGGCACGATGCGTGTCATGGCCAGATGCTTCACCTGCGGATCGGCGAATACTTCGTTCATCTTGTAGATCGGCCCCGAGGGCACGCCGGCCTTGTTCAACGCCTCGATCCAATCGGCGGAGGTCCTGGCCGGCGTGATCGCCCCGATCGCCGCATTCAGCGTATCGCGGTTCTGCGACCGTGCCCGTCCCGTTGCATATAGCGGATCGGCAACCAGATGTTCGGCGCCCAGCGCCTTGCAGAGCCGGCGATAGATGTCGTCACCGGCGGCGGCGATGTTGATGTAGCCATCGGCGGTTGCGAACACCCCGGTGGGGATGCTGGTGGGATGGTTGTTGCCGGCCTGACCCGGCACCTCCTTGCCGATCGTCCAACGCGCCGCCTGGAAGTCCAGCATGGAGATCTGCGCGCCCAGCAAAGAGCTTTTCACCCATTGGCCCTCACCGGACTGCTCGCGTTCCAGCAGCGCGATCAGAATGCCCATGGCGGCGAAGATGCCGGCGGTCAGGTCGGCGACGGGGATGCCGACCCGCATCGGGCCGTGGCCGGGTTCGCCGGTGATCGACATCAGGCCCCCCATCCCCTGGGCGATCTGGTCGAATCCCGGGCGTTCGAGATACGGGCCATCCTGGCCGAAACCCGAGATGCTGGCATAGACGATGCGCGGGTTGATCGCCTTCAGGCTTTCATAATCCACGCCGAGGCGGAATTTCACGTCGGGGCGGTAGTTTTCCACCACCACGTCGGCCTGCGCGACGAGGCGCTTGATGATCGCGACCCCGTCCGGCGATTTCAGGTTCAACGTCAGGCTGCGCTTGTTGCGGTGCAGGTTCTGGAAGTCGGGGCCGTGACGCTCTCCGCCAAGACCGGCGTCGCCTTCGGGGGATTCGATCTTGATCACATCGGCCCCCCAGTCGGCCAACTGCCGCACCGCCGTGGGACCGGCCCGCACCCGGGTGAGGTCGATCACCTTGAAACGGGCGAGGGGGCCTGGGTTCGGGCCTGTCGTCATGCGGCGATTCCTTGTGGGCTGGTGTCCTGGGGAATGTCGCATGGAAGCGGGGGACGGTCGAGGTTTCGCCGGCGCGTCAACTGTTCGTTAACACTTGGCCCTTAAAACGGAAAAGCCGGCGGGATAGGCCCGTCGGCTAATCAGAGGAGGTTTGGGATGTTAGAGCATCTCATCTTCCTACCGCTTATACTCCTGATCATCGACGTAAAAGTCAAGATCATCCGGAAGAAAATCATCCGGAAAAAGCGGTAGGGTCCAAGGGCCGGTTCGTTCGCGGGCCGGTCCGCCCCTGATTGCACCCGACCGGTCCACGGTCGAGGTTTCCCCGGTGCGTCAACTGTTCGTTAACACTTGGCCTTTAAAACAGAAAAGCCGGCGGGATCATCCGCCGGCTAATCAGAGGAGGTTTGGGATGTTAGCGCATCTCATCTTCCTACCGCTTAAAATCGTGATCATCGACGTAAAAGTCAAGATCATCCGGAAGAA
>JAYUEJ010000064.1:0-2538 GCA_043739265.1 Rhodopila sp.
CGTTCAAGGATCGGAGAAACCCCGGTCATCATCGCGGCAATCGCCAAGGACGACGCCAGTTCCGCCTCATTGACGCCGATCTGCCTGACGCCCTCCACCCGCCAGATTCCGGTATCCTCGTCCAGGAAGAATCCAACCGTTTCGCAGGCATTCGCGAGTGCCGCTTCGAATGCCTCCAGCGCGTCCCCGGTGACGCTGACCGCCACGGTTTCAAGCGGAATCGGATGATTGGCCATCAGGCGCGCTCCACGAAACGATCAAGCACGCGCTTGTCGCCAGATGTTTCAAAATGCACGTCCAACTTGTCGTCATCGACCGCCCGAACCGTGCCGTACCCGAATTTCTGGTGGAATACCCGCGAACCAACCGGAATCTTGTCCGCCCTGGCGGGACGCGCCGTTTGCTCCCATGCGTCAATGACCCGGGGGGGACGCGCGATCAGCGGAAACGACCCGGCGAAGGCCTGCACCTTGCGGGCTGAGCCTCCGGTTCGCGAGACATGCGCGTCCGGTATTTCGTCCAGGAAACGACTGGGAATACTGACCTGCCAGTTGGCATAAATCCGCCGATTGGACGCATGACTGACGATCGCGCGCTGCCGCGCCCGGGTCAGCCCGACATAGGCCAGCCGCCGTTCCTCCTCCAGCCCCTTGTTGCCGCTTTCGTCCATCGACCGCTGGTTGGGGAATACCCCTTCCTCCCACCCCGGCAGGAAGACGGTGTCGAACTCCAGCCCCTTGGCGCCGTGCAGGGTCATCAGGCTGACTTTTTCTGAATCAGAACGATCTTCATTTTCCACCACCAGGGCGACGTGTTCCAGGAACCCGGCCAGCGTTTCGAAGTCCGCCAGGGCGCGCACCAGTTCCTTCAGGTTGTCCAACCGGCCGGGGGCCTCGGGGGATTTGTCCTGCTTCCACATCTCGGTATAGCCGCTTTCGTCGAGCATCGTAGAAACCGTAACGACATGACCGTCGTGCTCCAGCATGTCGCGCCAGTGGGCCATGTCGCGCAGCAGGGTGCCGATCGCGGTCTTCAGCTTGCCCTTCAGCCCTCCGGTTTCCACCAACCTGGCGGCGGCAGCGGACAACGGAATGTTCCAGGCTCGGGCGGCCTCGTGCATGGTCCGCAGCGCCGACTCGCCGACCCCGCGCCGCGGCACGTTGACGATCCGCTCGAACGCCAGGTCGTCGGCGGGTTGCACGGTCGCGCGCATATAGGCGATGGCGTCGCGGATTTCGGCGCGTTCGTAGAACCGCAGGCCGCCCACGACGCGATAGGGGATGCCGATCTGGATCAATCGCTCCTCGAAGGCGCGGGTCTGGAATCCGGCGCGGACCAGGACGGCCATTTCAGCCAGACTGTGCCCTTCGCGGCGGAGTTCCTCGACCTTGCCGGCGACCATGCGGGCTTCCTCATCGGAGTCCCACAATTCGACGATGGATACTTTGTCGCCGCCCTGCGCATCCGCTCGGCCCGGTCTCAGCGTTTTACCGAGGCGGCCTTCGTTGTGCGCGATCAGACCCGATGCCGCGGCCAGGATGGACGCCGTCGAACGGTAGTTCGATTCCAGCCGGACGATGTGCGCGCCCTCAAAGTCCTTTTCGAACCGCAGGATGTTTTCCACCTCGGCGCCGCGCCAGGAGTAGATGGACTGGTCGTCGTCGCCCACGCAGCAGATGTTCTGGTGACCCTGGGCGAGCAGGCGCAACCACATATATTGCACCAGGTTGGTGTCCTGATACTCATCGACCAGGATGTAGCGGAAACGGCGGTGGTAGTCGGCCAGAACGTCGGGCTGGGTGCGCAGGATTTCCGTCATGTGCAGGATCAGGTCGCCGAAATCCGCCGCGTTCAGGGTGCGCAGCCGCGCCTGATAGGCAGTGTACAGCACCCCGGCCATGCCGTTGGCGAAGTCGGAGTCCTCATTCGGCGTGATCCGCGCCGGCGTCAGGCCACGATCCTTCCAGCGCTGGATGATCCCCATCAGCGCGGCCGGCACCCAGCGTTTGGTGTCGATCCGTTCGGACTCCATCACCTGCTTCAGCAGGCGCATCTGGTCGTCGGTGTCCAGGATGGTGAAATTGGACGACAGCCCGACGTGTTCGGCGTGGCGGCGCAGCATCCGCGCGCACAGGGCGTGGAAGGTGCCGAGCCAGAGGCCCTCGGCGGGTTGTCCGAGGATGGCGGCGACGCGTTCGCGCATTTCTCGCGCGGCTTTGTTGGTGAAGGTGACGGCCAGGACCTGATTGGGGAAGGCGCGTTTGGTCAGCAGGATGTGGGCAAAACGGGTGGTCAGCACGCGGGTTTTGCCGGTGCCGGCGCCGGCCAACACCAGCAGCGGGCCATCGACGGTTTCGACGGCGGCGCGCTGTTCGGCGTTCAGACGGGTCAGGTAGTCGGTCATGGAGTCGGATGATGTGGCACGGGGGGGATATAGGGCAGTCGCGGGAGACTGGAAACCGGTTGCCGGTAACCTAGGTCTGCTCAACCAGCCAGGTGCCTGCATATAAGGCGGTGACCGGGATGCGGAAACCGATG
>JAYUEJ010000065.1:0-2528 GCA_043739265.1 Rhodopila sp.
TGCCATCAAGGCGACATGCCCGACCCGAAATTCGCGATGGGCCACAAGTGCACGGAGTTCACGCCACCAGCGCTGAAGCTCGGCGCGCACGTCGCACCGCTGGGGATGAAGTTTTATACCGGCAAGCAGTTCCCTGGGGAATACAGCAACAACATCTTCGTGGCCGAACACGGCTCGTGGAACCGCCACAAGTATCAGGGCGGCCGTATTCAGCGCGTGACCGTCGATCCGGATGGCAAGAATGTTAAGGAGCAAGTGTTCGCCGAGGGTTGGATCATCGGCGACCACGACTATTTCGGCCGCCCGGACGACATCCTGCAGGCCGCCGACGGATCGCTGCTGGTCGCCGACGACTGGGCCGGCGCGATCTATCGCATCAGCTACGCGAAATAGGATCGCGGCGACCTGATGTCACTTCGCATGCTCCTGCTGGCAGTGATCGTTTCGCTGCCAGCAGTGCGCGCCGAAGCCGCCGGCGATGTCGCGGCCGGGCAAGAAAAAGCCGTGGTCTGCGCTGCCTGTCACGGTGCGAACGGCATTTCGGCAATGCCGGGCATACCCTCGCTGGCGGGACAACAGGACCAGTTCCTCCAATGGCAGCTCGTCTTTTTCCGCTCGGGGCGCCGGCCGAACCCGGCAATGGCCCCGCTTGTCGCGGAAATCAGTGACGAGGACATCCGCGATCTCGGCGCCTATTACAACACTCTGCCCCAAGACAGGGCAATCGGAACGCCGAACGCGGAACTGGCGGCCAAGGGGAAAACCATTGCTGCACAGCATCGGTGCGCCAACTGCCATATGGATAATTACCGCGGCAACCGAGCCGCCGCAGGCATCGCCAATCAGCGCGAAGACTACCTGGTCAAGTCGTTGACCGACTATCGTTCCACCTCCCGCCCCAGCACCGGCGTTGCCGCGATGAATGAAGCCGCCGCCGGTCTAAACGATGACGAAATAACCGCCGTCTCGCATTATCTCGCGACACTCGAATCTCCATGATCGCAAACCGGAAAATCCGTTTCTGCCTCCTGCTGCTTGCCGGCAACGCGATCGGCCTCGCGGCGGCAAAAGCGGACGAAGCAATCCTGGAACGCACCACCGCTTTCGAACAGGCATACGCCGCGTCGTTCTATCAGTTCGACGCTTGCGGCGATGAGGTCGCCGGCCGCATTTCTCGAAAAGCGCTCGTCGATAAACTGAAACAATGCCCATTCTCCGCGGCAGCCAAACAGCGCTTTCAGGTCCGAATCACCGCCCAGCGCCAGACATCAACCCGAGCCTTGGCGACACTGATCGAGGAGAATGGCGGTCAGCCGGTGCGCCTCGATGGCATGACGCGAACCTGCCGGGAACAACTTGAAAGTCCCGAATACCGTCAGGTGCGCAGCCGCCTTGACGACTACGCCGCCGGCCGTGCGGAACCGGACGCCGTGTTCGTCCAACCCTGCGACGCCGCCGAAATCACACCGTAAACATCCCCATCACGGTTGCGGCACACTCGCGACCCTGTATGGTCCGCCGCGAACCGACCCAAGGATACCGAAACCATGCGCCCATCCGGCCGCACGCCTGACGAATTACGGAAAATGTCCATCACCACCGGCTTCGCCCGCCACGCCGAGGGCTCCGCCCTGATCCGCATGGGCAATACGGAGGTACTCTGCGTCGCCAGTGTTGAAACCCGCGTGCCGCCGTTCCTGCGCAACACCGGCCTGGGCTGGGTCACCGCTGAATACGGCATGCTGCCCCGCGCCACCCACACGCGCGGCGACCGGGAAGCCGCCCGCGGCAAGCAATCCGGCCGCACCCAGGAAATCCAGCGCCTGATCGGCCGCAGCCTGCGTGCCGTGGTCGATCGCGCCGCCATGGGGGAAATGTCCATCACCCTGGACTGCGACGTGCTGAACGCCGACGGCGGCACCCGGTGCGCGGCCATCACCGGCGCCTGGGTCGCGCTATCGCTGGCTTTTCGCCATTTGGTCAAGATGAACGTCCTGAAAACCATCCCGCTCAGCGGTCAGGTCGCCGCCGTCTCCTGCGGCATTTACAACGGCACGCCTGTGCTCGACCTTGACTACGATGAGGACTCCAACGCCGACGCCGACTCCAACTTCGTCCTGACCGACGGTGGCGGCATCGTCGAAATCCAGGCTACGGCGGAAAAAACCGCCTTCAATGAAGCCCAATTCTTCGAACTTTTGGCACTCGCCCGCCAGGGCACCGCCACCTTGTTCGACCTGCAACGCAAGGCGCTTGCGGACTGATGCCGCGCAAACTCGCACCCGGCCAGAAACTCGTCCTGGCCAGTCACAACAAAGGCAAGCTCCGGGAAATCGAGGCCCTGCTGCGTCCCCTGGGGATCGAAATCGTCTCCGCCGGAGCGTTGGGGCTACCCGAACCTGACGAGGACGCCCCAGACTTCGCCGGCAACGCCCGCATCAAGGCGTTGGCGGCGGCCACGGCCAGCGGCTTGCCCGCCCTGTCCGACGATTCCGGTTTCTGCGTCGCCGCGCTGGACGGCGCACCCG
>JAYUEJ010000066.1:0-2528 GCA_043739265.1 Rhodopila sp.
GCCCGGCTCCGGCAGGATGCAGCAGGGGATCCCCGCCTTGCGGGCGAAGCTGATGATTGCCTTGCCGCCATCGCAACAAAGCTGGTTGTCCGGTGTGACAACGCCGCCGAGCGCCGCCGTGACGGAGGCCCGGTCGCGTCCGGGCAAAACCGCGTCCGTGGTCGCGCCGGTCCGGTCACGCGCGACCAGAACCGGAACCTGCTCCGCGGACAGGCCCCGGGTCTTCGCCATTCCACCACGTCCATGTGCGGGACGTGGCAGGCCGGAGCGCCTGCCCTTGAACGGTTCCAGGACATACGTCTCGTCGGCCTCCACGATCCCGGTGAGCTTGCCGGGCTTGTCGCCGGCGGGAGCCGACAGGAACCGGTGGCGCCAGCGGAATGCCGTGGTGACGTCCACGCCACACCGTTTCGCCGCGGCGGCCACACTCTCCCCGGTCATCAGGGCCTGTGCCTGGTCGGCCCAGCACTCCCTCTTGCGCAGACGGGCGAGCGGCGTTCCCGTCAACGCGTTGAAGCTGCGTCCGCAATCGCCGCAACGGTAGCGGGGCAGGCCGCTGACGATCCCCCATTTCCGGAGTTCCTGACTGGCACAATGAGGGCAGCCAACGCGCTCAACCCGGCTTTGGGCGGTCGCCGCCAGGGACGCCATCCCTGGCCCGACCGCCGCCGTCGCGGGGTGTGGCGTGACGTCTGCCGCGGGCGGAACCCCGCGGCCTGGGTGGTGTTCCGTTGCGCCAGGGAGCGCTGAAGCCGCGGACAGCCCATTGACAGGGTGGGGCGGCGCCAGGATCGCGTCCGCGTCTGCCTCGGCCAGCGCCAGTGCGAAAAACCCGGGGCCTCGCTGTTCGGGCGTCAGGTCAGCGATCGAAGCCAGCCAGGCCTCGAAACCTGTACTATCCATATCCGCCGCACCCCGCATGATCCAATGACCATGACAGGCCCCAATAACTAACGCAAATAGAGCCAAAAGTTCTTGCCCGGCTCGACTCGAGTACGATTCTCTCTCCCCAGGCCACCGGAGAACAGGAGCCAGAGATGGAATGGTCGGTAGGGACATTCGGGGATGCCCGCCTCGATAAAAGGGGGGTACGATCCTCGAACAAATCGCCATGCGCAAAACGGTCTGCATGCGCCGCTTCGGCGGACATCGCGGCGGCGAGGAAGGCGCGGGCCGGTTCTTCGCCAACGACAAGGTGACGCCGGCGAAAATCGTCGAAAGCTGGAGCGAGCGGACCTCTGCGGCCGCGCGCGGGCGCCATGTGCTCGCGATCCAGGATACGACCGAGGTCAAATTCTCCACGACCCCCGCCCGCCGCCGGGGTCTGGGGCAATGCGGGCACGGCAACGTTTACGGCGTCCTGGCGCATACGATGATGGCGGTGGACGCGGACAGCGGCGCCTGCCTCGGCCTTGTCGCGGGCGAGGTCTGGAACCGCCAGGGCAAAGCCGCCGTGCCGTTGCGCGACCGTCCGCTGAGCGCGCGGGAATCGTTGCGCTGGCTGAATACGGCGGAAAAAGCGAAAACCGTGCTGGCGCAGGCGGCAACGACAACGATCGTTGGGGATCGCGAGGACGATATTTACGCCATCTGGGCCAAAATCCCGGCACCGGGCGTGCATTTGTTAATCCGCGCGCAAAGCGACCGCCGTCTGGCCCCGCCCGGGGACGATCCAGAGGCGGACGGCGGCACGTTGTTTACCGCGGCCGGAAAATTCCCGCTGCACGGACCGGTGGATGTCGAATTGCCCGCCCGCCCGGGCCGGGCCAAACGCACGGCCCGGCTGGGGATCCGCTTCGGCACGGTGGAAATCCTCCGCCCGGCCAATGAAAAAGACCGGACTCTGGCCGCGAGCGTCCGGTTGACCCTGGTGGAAGTGCTGGAACCTTGCCCGCCGCCCGGCGTCGAGCCGATCCATTGGCGGCTGCTGACCACGCACCCGGCGGAAACCGTGGCGGATGCCTGGCAAATCGTCGGCTGGTACCGGTTGCGCTGGACCATCGAACAATTGTTCCGGGCCGCCAAATCGCAAGGCCTGGGCCTGGAGGACAGCCAGATGGCGACGGCGGACCGGCTGGCGAAACTCACGGCTGTCGCGCTCAAGGCGGCATGTATCGATATGCAATTGGTGCAGGAACGCGACGGCGTGCATGGGCTGCCGGCGGCGATCGCGTTTTCCGCCGCGGAAATCGAAACCGCCGAGGCCCTGATCCCCACGCTGGAAGGCAAAACGGAGCGGCAGGAAAACCCCCACGCCCCCGGGAGTCTCGCGCGGGTCAGCTGGGTCATGTCCCGGCTGGGCGGATGGAACTGCTATTACAGCCCCCCGGGACCGATCACCATGAAACGGGGCAGGGAGCAGTTTCACGCTATTCACCGGGGCCGGATGCTTGGATCGGATGGGAAACGAGATGTGAGACTCCTCTAGCCCTGCCCTGGGTCGTGGCGAGGCACGCGGCGATCAGGGCACGCAGGGTTCGGTCCTCGGTGCTTCGGCGGGCGCGAAGGCCGGTGGCGTCCAGCGTGAA
>JAYUEJ010000067.1:0-7566 GCA_043739265.1 Rhodopila sp.
TCCGCATGGGCGGCTTCGCTCCGACCCTTTCCACCGCCGACGCGTCTAAGGTCCGCATGGGTGGTTTCGCTCCGACCCTTTCCACTGCCGACGCTTCGAAGGTCCGCATGGGCGGCTTTGCTCCGACCCTGTCCGTTGCCGATGCTTCCAAGGTCCGCATGGGCGGCTTCGCTCCGATCCTTTCCACCGCCGACGCGTCCAAGGTCCGCATGGGCGGCTTCGCTCCGACCCTTTCCACCGCCGACGCGTCTAAGGTCCGCATGGGTGGTTTCGCTCCGACCCTTTCCACCGCCGATGCTTCCAAGGTCCGCATGGGCGGCTTCGCTCCGACCCTGTCCACTGCCGACGCTTCCAAGGTCCGCATCGGCGGCTTCGCTCCGAGCCTCGCCACACCTCGATAAATCTGCCTGACAATCGCCGAGCGATTGCCGGTCCATTAGATTTTAGGTTGACAGACCGCGCCGTTGGCGCCGGTCTGCTTGTGCATTCGCAGTCCTCAAGGATTTGTCGTCGTGAACACCCTGCCTCCGTCCGACGCCACCGCGGACAAACCTGACGCCAAGCCGAAGCTCATCAGCTTCCATCGCATGATCTCAACCGCTCGGATGCCACAGCGCGCCGATCGTTCGGCCGCCGGGTCGCTGCCGACGCGGGCCTTTCGGTATTGCGAGGCGGCAACCTCCGCCGCGGCTTTCGGCTACTACCTGTTCCCGCCGATCGGCTTTTCCGTCCAATGGGACGGCCACGACATCATGTGGACGTTCGAAGGCGCCGGCGACTGGATGCCGCTCAATTCCGCCGTGCAGTTTCCCGGCTTCCGCGATCAGTTCGACCAGATCGCACCGGACGAGATCAAACAGTTTTCACCCCCCTTCCTCGGGGCTTTGCAGGAGCCTGGCCTGATCCAGCTTTGGACCGGCCTCGTCGTCCGCACCGCCCCCGGCTGGAGCTTGCTGGTTCGCGCCCCCGCCAACCTTCCGCGCGCCGGCGGCTGGGAGGCGTTCGAGGGAATCGTCGAAACCGACCGCTGGTTCGGGCCGTTGATTACCAATCTGCGACTGACCAAGACCAATGTGCCGATCGACTTTAAGCCGGATTACCCACTGCTCCAGGTCCAACCGATCCCGCGGCATGTGTATGAAGACGCGACCCTGAACAATTATGAGATCATACCCGAACTCGGGCAGTTTTCGCCGGAAGACTGGGACGACTACTATGACACGGTCGTCCGCCCGAACTCCCAGGTCGTTCGCCCACGTGGCCAATATGCGGCCGCGGCCCGCAAGCGGCGTAACGCCGAGGGCGTCTGATGCCAGACCATAATGGATGAGAAGATCGTTAGAAGCCGAGCCTGCGCTGGACAGGCGAACCGCTTTCAACCATCAACCCGTTATGACGAAACGTCCAATCCCCAGACCGGCCCGTAGAGCCCGGCGTTTTATTATAATCGGTTGCCTCGCGGTGGTTCTGGGGCCCGTGGCCAGCGATGCGGCAACCCCCTGTCCGTCCGACCCGGCGTTGCAGCGCTTGCATCTGCCTCATCTCCAGGCCGCGGTCGCGGCGCGAACCGAGGGTCTGATCGTCGCTCTGGGTTCCTCTTCGACCGCGGGATCGATGGCGTCGAACAGCGCGCACACCTATCCCGCCGTTCTGCAGTCAGCGTTGAACAAGGCCCTGCCCGCCGCGCATTTCGCTGTCATTAACCGCGGCATCGGCGGCCAGGACGCACCGGAAGAACTGGCGCGCCTTGACGCCGATGCCATTGCGTTGCACCCACAGCTCGTGATTTGGCAGGTCGGCGCGAACGGGGCCATGCGCCATGCCGACCCGGTGGTGTTTCATGATCTGGTTTCGGAGGGTGTGAACCGCCTGCTGAAATCCGGGATCGACGTCATCCTGATGGACAACCAGCGGTCCCCCAGGCTGCTGGCGGCGGAGCAGCATATCATCCTGGAGGATTCACTGGCGCATGTCGCTGAGGAGACCGGGGCAAACCTGTTTTCCCGCAGCCATCTTATGGATGTGTGGTCTGACGATGGCGCCAAACCCGAACTGTTTATCGCCGCGGACGGCCTGCATCACAACGATTTGGGCTACCTTTGCGTCAGCCAGACGTTGGCCCGGCAAATCGCCACGGCGGTCGGCGAGCCCCAGTCAGTATCGGCCAGCCGCTAAACAGGCGTTCCCAAGGCACGCGATTCACTCAGCACACGCGGCGAACTCATCACACGCGGCTAACTCAGCCCTGGCCGCAGGACGATCGGGGCATTCGCCGCAGGCGGGTCGCGTTCGCGGATACCAGCCAGACGCAAGCCTTCGGCGTAGTGCAGTTTATCGCTGTCCCGCTCCATTGCGTTGGTTGCGAGGAACCGTTCGATGGTGAAATCGGGCTCCAGGGCCAGCAGGCGGCGGCGAATTATCGTGGCGTCCTGATCGCGATGCAGATGGCCCAGGGCCGCCAGATAGGGTTTATAGGCGGCGCTGAAAGACGGATTGAGCTGGCTGACGTTGCGGCCGATCTCCACCGCGGCTTCATAATCGCGTTTCATCAAATGGATCAGCACGAAGAAGGCGTCGAAGAAAAAGGCGTGCGGATCGAGCGGCGACAGAATTTTGTAGCGGTTGCAGCGCCGCTGAGCTTCGTCCAGCTCACCGGCATAGGCGTAGGTCACGGCAGACAGCGCCCACGCCATGGCGAGGTTCGGATTGAGCGACAAGGCGCGTTCGTGCAGCACCACGGCTTCGCGCAGACGGTGATGCAGGAAAGCCCGCACATGACCGCTGATCGCCAGCCCGCGGGCATCGAAAGGGTCTAGCACGATAGCCCGTTCAGCCAGATCTCCGGCCTTCTCCATCATGACCTTGGGCTGGTCGGCCCAGTCCTGGCCGACCAGGAAAATGTGCCAATACGCGAACCAGGCGTAGGCGGCGGCATAATCGGGCTCTAGCGCGATCGCGTCCGTCAGATGCTGCCCGGCCAGCATAAAGGCTTCGCGCTCCATCCGCCCGATTAGCGGAATGGACCGCAGCATAAGGTCGTAGGCTGTGGCATCGATGGTGCCGCGGCTGGTGCTTCGCCTGGCTTCGATCAACAGGATTTCCGGATCGATCTGCGCCACGACCTCGGCCGCGATTTCGTCTTGCAGCGCCAGCAGGTCGTTGGTTTCGCGGTCGAACCGGCGGGCCCAGACGATCTGGTTGTTGGCCCGCAGGTCCAGCAGCCGCAGGCTGATACGGATTTTGTTGCCGGCCCGTTGCACCGATCCGTCGAGCAGGAAATCCAGGCCGAATTCACGCCTGATGGCGGCTTCATCCCGGTTATCCGCCGCGAACCGTCCCAGCGAATTGGACGATACGATGAACAGCCAGCGGAACCGCGATAGTGCGTTGGTGATTTCGTCGGCCAGACCGGGCGCCAGATGGGCGTCCTCGTCAGGCATGCCGATCAGGCGGAACGGCATCACGCCGACATGGGCACCGCCGCGGGTGGCCGAGGCGTCTCGCTTGCGGGGCACCGGCACCGGGTCGGCCGCGGATGGGTCTTCTTCCGGTGACCGCGGTTCCAATGCGGCGGCGGAGGTCGCCGTTGCTGACGGAATGGCGGGCAGTATAGCCGAGTCCGCCGCTTCCGCCGGTTGCGGTGGTCGCAGCGGCAGGCGGTTGTGCGACGGTCCACGGATTTCGTTCAATAATTTCTGAGTTTCGACCGACGGGGCCGCATCCAGCATGTCCGCCAGCACGGCTCGGCACCGATCATAGGCTTGCACCGCCAGCCCGCGTTCGCCGCGTGCGGCATGCGCCTTCATCAGCGACCGCCACGCGCCTTCATGCGAGCGATCGATCGTCAGCAACCGTTGCGCCGCCGCGATCGCCGCGTCGGGGTCCAGATTTTCCCGCAGCATGGCCTCGGCGATACCGCGGGCGCGGTCGCGCAGCCTTTCGCGTTCGGTGTTGAGCCAGGCATCGAAACTGGGATCGACGCCGTCCAGATCCTCCAGCAGGTCGCCGTCGAGCAGCGCCAGCGAGGCCGGGTTCGCCGAGGTGGCGCGCATAACCTCTTCGACATCGATCCAAACGGCGCCTGGCCGCAAGGTCAGTTGATCGCGGGTGACCAGCAGGATTTCGGTTTCCGCCGGGGCCAATGCGTCCAGCAGCCGGTGGACTTCCTGGCGCAACGAGGCCCGCGCCTGCTCTTCGGGGCGGCGGCTCCAGAGTTGTTCGGCGAGCCGGCCGCGCAGCACGGGGCGGGGTGCGGCCATCGCGATACAGGCCAGCAAGGCACGGGTTTTGCGCCCGACCGGCAGGACGCTTTCGCTGCGTATGGTCCAGGCTTCCATTTGGCCGATGAGCCGCAGCCGCACCACAACATGGTCGAGCGCATTCCCGGGAGGCGACGGCGTGGGAAGCCGGGTTGAGAAGTCTGCCATCATTCCCTCGGGACCATCGTAAGAGTTGTACGGTGTTACAGCGTCGCGCGCTATCCCTATCGCCCTGGCGGACAAGCCCATCGGGTGAATGGCCCGGCCCGGCTATAACGGAGAGGGCGCCCCCGAACCCGCCAAAATGAGAATTTCAGCTACTTTGACCGCCAGTGCCGGCACTTACGAGGCTGCCTGACTGACAGTGCTGGCGCCCGGCAACACGACTCGCGCTTTGGTACCTTCGCCAACCCGGCTGGTCAGGACCAAATGGCCGCCATGAGCAGCCACGATCGCACGCGCGGTAAACAGACCCAAACCAGTGCCCGCGTAGCGGCGGGACAGCGAACCATCAAGCTGCGTGAACGGTTCGAAAACCCGCTCCAACTCCGCTTCCGGTATCCCGATGCCGGTATCCGTGACGGTCACAAAAAAATCCGCCTCCGCCGTCAATCCGGCCTCAACCGTGACGAAGCCGCCGGCCGGCGTGAATTTCACGGCGTTCGACAGAAGCTGTGACAGCGCCTGGGTGATCCTTCTCTCGTCGGCGCGCAGCAATGGCAGGTTTTGCGGCAGCTTCAGGTCGATCGAAACCTGACCGTCCCGCGCGGCACTGTCCGCCAACCGAACCGCGGTTCGAATCACCTTCACCAGATCGACCACCTCACCATGCGGCTCGAACTGACCGCTTTCGATCCGCGCGACGTCCAGGATGATGTTGATCAGCGACAGAAGCTGCTTCCCGGCGTCGTTGATCTGGCCACTGTATTCCGCCACGCGCTCCGCCGGCCCTTCGCCGCTTTCCCGCACCAACGCGTCCGAAAAGCCGATGATCGCGTTCAACGGCGTGCGAAGCTCATGGCTCATGGTTGCCAGGAAACGCGATTTCGCCTGGTTTGCCGCCTCCGCCCGCTCCTTCGCCCCGCGCAGCTCGGTTTCGGTCTCCCGTATCCGGGTGATGTCGCTCAAGGTGCTGATCCAACCGCCGCCCGGAGCCGGATTCGACTGCACGAACAGCACGCGTCCGGCCCTTGTCGTCAGCTCCCATCCGAACGCCACGCTACGGTCGCTTTCCAAGATTTGGCGCACCGTGGGTGCCGCCTCGTGCTCCAAACCAAAATGGCCGAGCTGGGACAGGGTGCCGATAACCTCCGATAGCGCGCAGCCGGGTATGAGAAGGTCGGCAGGCAGGTCGAGCAACTCGGCCGCGACCGGGTTGCTCGCCACCAGCCGCTTGTCCGCGCCCCACATCATGATGCCGTGGCGGATATGACTCAGCATCGTGGTCATCTCCGCGGCTCGCCGGCGCGCTTCAGCCTCGGCGGACGCCAGCTCCGAGATGTCGGTCACAACGCTGATATGGCCGCCATCCGGCAGCGGCGCGGTGCGAATCTCGATTGAGGTGCCGTTTGGACGCACCCGCCGCCGCATTTGCGGGCGCATGATGTCGTGGGCCATCTGCGTGGCGATCACGGTTTCCGGCTCACCCTCACCGAATTCCCCGGCTTCCGCCCGCCGGCGGATTATCTCGGCCACCGAGTCGCCAACCCGCACCGGCGCGCCGTCCATCACCTTATTATAAGTGTCGTTGAACATCGTGACCCGGTGGTCGGGACCATACACGCAAATCCCATGCGGGATGTTCAGCAGCACCATATCCAGCAACCGGGCACGCCGGCGCGCTTCGTCCTCGGCCCGAGCCTGATCGGTGATGTCGTTGATGGCGATCGTGCAACCGCCGTCGGGCAACGGCTCCAACATCACATCGATCGAGCGTCCGTCGCTCCGCTGACGCCGTGTCGTCCAAGGCGGCCCGAACGCGGCATCGCGCAACGCGGCAATGAACACCGCGCCATCCGGACTGGCGAATTCCTCCCGCGTTGCCATTCGCGCCAGCATGGCGTCGAAGCCGAACCCCGCCACCAGACGATCCGGCGGCAAACTCAGCAAGGCGGCGAACCGGGGATTGGCCAGCAACAGCCGCCGCCGCGGGTCGAACACCGCCAGCCCGATCCGCAAGGTGGTCAATGCACCGGCGGTCTGCGCCAGCGCGGCTTCCGCCTCCTCCCGCGCCGCCAGCAGAGGCGTGGTTTCGACCGCGCTGACGACGTAGCCACCGTCCGGCAGCGGCGTGTTGTAAAGATCGAAGCTGCGACCGGCGAACGTCCTTCGGCGCAGGCGCCCGGGTTTTGTGTGATCCGCCGCCATCACCGCCGCAACCTGGACCTCGGGATCACCCGAACCATAGACGCCGCGCAGCGCCGAGGCACGCACCGCCGCCTCCACCGGCGTGCCGGCCGGGAACGCATCGATCGGCAGGTCCAGCGAATCACGGAAGGCCCGGTTCATCAGGACGATGCGACGCAACGGATCGACCACGCCGAGGCCGACCGGAATCGCGTCGAACACCGCCTCCAGCGAAACCGCTTCCAGCTCGCTCATGCGGAAGGAGCCCCGATCCTTCGCGGGGAGGCAGCGGGCAAACGGTGCATCACCGCCAGAATAACGGTCAACAACAGGACCGCGCCGCACTGATGCAGCGTTGCCACCCCAACCGGCACCACCAACAGCAGCGTGGCGATACCCAGGAGATATTGGCCAACCACCGCCGCCGCGATGCAAACCGACAGCGCTTTAGGCAGCGCCGAACGCCAACTGATAACCGCCAGAGCCGACACCAGGATCAACGTCACGGTCGCCAACAGACGATGGTCGAACTGCACCGCGGCGACATTCTCGGTCAGGTTGCGAACAAAAGGCCGCAGCATCGCATAGCCGTCCGGTATCAGGCGCCCATCCATCAGCGGGAACGTATTATAAGTGAGCCCCGCATGCAGGCCGGCGGTGAACCCACCGGCCAGGATCGTCAGGCTGAGCATCGCCAGGCAAGCGATCGTCAGGCGGCGCATCAAGGGCGATGGCGCGTTTTCCGGCCGAACCGGATACAGCGCCGACAGCCCGGTCCAGACCATCGCCGCATACAGCATCAGGGCCAGCACCAGATGCACCACCAGGCGATACGGCGATACCGCGGTCGTTTCCGGCAGAAAACCGGAGGCGACCATGAACCAGCCAACCGCCCCTTGCAGGCCGCCGAGGACGAACAGCAACACCAGGCGCGGCAGCAGCCGGCGCTCGATCCGGGCGG
>JAYUEJ010000068.1:0-2511 GCA_043739265.1 Rhodopila sp.
CCGTTCTGCGCTGCTGCCGACAAAAACAAACTGTTGGACCTGGTTAACTCTGAAATGACCAGATTGCGGCCCTTTAAATGCCGGCCAAACCGGAAGGTCATGCCGTTACGCTCAAACAGCGCCTGGCGCCGATCATTGGGGAACGCAAACAGCCACTCCGCGGTAAAAGCTGTATTCGTGGCTTCAAATCCATAATGATACCGCACGTCCTCCAAGACGAAATCCACCTCAAAGTGCGACGGGCTTTCATCGGACGATGGATCGAGCGCGAATGGTGTCCGGCCAATCGGCCCGCCGGGCTCGCCACGGCTGTGCGAAAATAAGACCGCCGAACGCATCCATCGGATGGCGCTAACGAGGTTGGTCTTTCCCGACGCATTAGCCCCGTAGATGGCCAGGACCGGCAGTAACTTGTGACCGGACGCGTGGCTGCTATCGATCAGCCCGGCCGGACTGTCGTCAAGCGTGGAGGCGACCAGCGACAACGCCTGCGCGTCTCGTAGAGATCGGTGATTGGTAACGCCAAATCTGAGCAACATGTCCGCCTCGCTAACGCCCTAACCTCTGTTTATATCCAAAATTTGTCAACAAACGGTAAATTTGCCATTTTATTCGTCCTCAGGCCGCGTTAAAATGGGTCACATCCGCGTGTATGGTAACTTCACGCTCAGGGAGATTTCTCGACCGACATCCGAAACAAGCGTCAGAACACGCCGTGCGACGACAGCTCAGCATCCTTTTTGCAAATCATTCTCATCATTACGCCCCCCACTTGACGGAACGGCCATCCCGGCCACATTCCGCCTCATGCGCAATTTCTCCGACCTGACCGAACGCGAAATCCTCGCCCTGGCCATTGCCAATGAGGAAGAAGACGGCCGCATCTATCTCGACATCGCCGAAGGCCTGCGCACCGAGTACCCCGCCAGCGCCAGGGTGTTCTCCGAAATGGCCGGCGAAGAAGGCGATCACCGCCGCCGGCTGCTGGAAGTGTATCGCGGCAAATTCGGCGAACATATCCCCTTGATCCGCCGCCAGGACATCCGCGGCTTCGTCCAGCACAAGCCCGTCTGGCAGATGACGCCACTCAACCTCAACGCCGTTCGCAACCTCGCGGAGAGCATGGAGACCGAGACCCAGGGCTTCTACCGCCGCGCCGCCGCCCGCAGCGAAGACGTCACCATCCGCAAACTGCTCGGTGATCTGGCCGACGCCGAGGTCGAACACGAACACCGCGCCGACCAGTTGGTCGAGGAAAACCTGCCGGCCCATGTGCGCCGGGACGAAGACGCCCACGCTCGCCAGTCCTTCATCCTGCGGGTCATCCAGCCGGGCCTCGCCGGACTGATGGACGGGTCGGTGTCCACCCTGGCGCCGGTGTTCGCGGCGGCATTCGCGTCCAACAACACCTGGGAAACCTTTCTGGTCGGGATGGCAGCGTCGATCGGCGCTGGCATTTCCATGGGCTTCGCGGAGGCGTTGTCGGACAACGGCAGCCTCACCGGCCGAGGCGCGCCGCTGATCCGTGGCGGCATCTGCGGGCTGATGACGACCGCGGGCGGCATCGGTCACACGTTGCCGTTCCTGATCCCATCGTTCTGGACCGCGATGTTCGTGGCGATCGCCGTGGTCATCGTCGAACTGGCGGTGATTTCCTGGATACGCTGGAAATACATGGACACCCCGCCGCTATCCGCGACGCTTCAGGTCGCGTTCGGCGGGGCGTTGGTGTTCGGGGTTGGGATACTGATCGGCAGCAGTTGACGCGGCGTTGGATCATGATCGTGTGGGGTTGTTTGCGGTACAAGCAACCTCAAACGATCGGCCGCTAGTGCCGCGCCCGCCGAGCCAGAACCGATGGCGTCATCTGTTCGGCGAAGAAGATCGGTACTTTTACCATTGGTTCGACCGCCACCGGCGGCGAAGGCGCCATCGCCGCCATGAAAATCGCCAGCCTGGCGTTCGCCTCCGTCACTTTCTCCAACGCCCGGTTCATCCCAAGCTGAAACGCGCCCTCATCCCATCGGGTGTTCTCCGGCGTCATCGACTTCGGGTTTTTCGTCCGTTCTTTCTGCCGAATCTCCAACGCCCTGGTTGCCTTAAAAGACTGCTTGCTGAACTTGATGGCGATGTCCTGCCAGTCCATCATCTCATCCAGCGAAACCTGCTTGACCGCCGCACCGGCACCCAGGCAGGCCAACGAGGCCATGCCATAGGCGACGATCTCGGCGGCAAGCTGCATCTCTTTTGGTGTAGCGGGGCGGTGGCAGTCCAGGATGCTCTTGGCCGCTTCACGGGCGCCCGTGATGTCGGAGGACTCGTCGGTCATGAAGAACGGGGCCAGGGCGGCCAGCGCCTGATCATACCGGCGCTCAAGCGACTGGATCGAACCTGAGAGATCGGTCATGGCGTCCGTGTTCCTTGTTTGTTCGAACACTTATTACGCCAGGTCGCAGATCGAACGCAAGCAAAAAACGCCCTGCCCAATGCCGATCGACTGCCGCATAGTGA
>JAYUEJ010000069.1:0-7544 GCA_043739265.1 Rhodopila sp.
TGCGCCTTTTCCGAACCAATCGCGGGGTCGGGTTGGCGGTTGGCCTGGCGATCCTGGCGGGTTGGCTTTGACCGAGACGTGACATGATGTGACGTTGGCCAAGGTCGCCACGGCAGGCCGTTATCCGCCATATGATCCGGCCTTTAATGCTCGAATCCGATCATGCCGGGCGGGGGATCGATCAAGCCCGGTCTCCAGCGGCCAGCGCAGCCGATGGACGATTCCGTCAGAAATAGCAACGACGTGTCAATGTCGCCGACAACAGTGCAAATGGCCAGATTGGGATTTCTCAATGCAGTGTACAGGCCGCCCCAACCTGCCATGGATTAAGATCCCGCATCGGCGTGTAGTTGACACGCACTCAAGATCCGGGACTTGAATCATGGTGGCTAACGCGGACGCAAACGTCAGCCAGATGCTGAACAAGGTTCCAGAGGTCACGCTTGCCTTCTGGGTCATTAAAATCATGGCTACGACCGTGGGCGAAACCGGTGCCGACTACCTGGCGGTGCATGTTGGCCTGGGGACGGCCTTGACGGGTGGGATCATGGTCGCCCTGCTGCTCGCGGCATTCGTGATACAGGTGCGGTCGCGTCGTTATGTGCCCTGGATCTATTGGCTGACCGTCGTCCTCGTCAGTGTGGTTGGGACCCAGATCACCGACGCCCTCACCGACGGCCTTGGTGTCAGCCTCTATGCGAGTACGGCCGCTTTTGCCTTGCTATTGGCCGCAACCTTTGCGGTTTGGTACTCAAGCGAGCGAACGCTCTCGATCCACACGATCGTTACCACCCGTCGTGAATTTTTCTACTGGGCAACGATTCTGTTCACTTTCGCCCTTGGTACGGCCGCCGGCGATCTCGCAACCGAAGCTTTGAACCTTGGGTTCCAGATCGGCGTCCTGGCATTCGGCGCGCTGATCGCGGCCATCGCCGGCGCCTGGTATCTCGGCGCCAACGCGGTCCTCACTTTCTGGCTCGCCTATATCCTGACGCGGCCGTTGGGGGCCTCGCTTGGCGACCTGCTGTCCCAGTCCCAGCCCAACGGCGGACTGGGGTTGGGCACGGTTCAAACGAGCATTATCTTCCTCTCGGTTATCGCGACGCTGGTCATGTGGCTAAGCGTGGGCACAAACGAGCCGGGAACCCGTTCGAAGACCACAGGACAGGCGTGACCCGTTAGAACGTCGCGCCTGCCACCCTCCGTCCGAACCATGCCCAAAGGCCGGATCGGGGAACGGTGGGCCATTTCAGGACTGCAAAAGCCCGGCGACGGGCGGCCGATGCATTGAACCAATGAAAAAGGATACACATGATGAAGAAGCGCGAACGCGTCTGGGCCATAGTCCTGATTCCCCTGTTCGGAATCGCATCGGTTGGCGCCGGAGCGGTCCTGCTCCCGACCTGGCTCGTCACCTTGGCCAATGCGGCCACGACCTCAAAAATCGGCGATCTGTCGTCCTATCGGGCCATCGTTGTCGATAGCGCGTCCATGGTCGGCAAGGGTGATCTTGCGGGCGCGAAAGCCCGGATCAAGGACCTTGAGGTTTCGTGGGACGAGGCGGAACCCTCCCTGAAGCCGCGTTCGCCAGCCGAATGGCACACCATCGACAAAGCCATCGATCGTGCCCTGTCGGCGTTGCGCGCCGGCACCCCGGACGCAGGTGCGTGCAAGCAGGCCCTTGCCGACCTGCTCGCGATCATGGACGGCGTCGGCGGTAAAGCCTGACCCGTGCCGAATTGCCCCGTCTTCCCCGGCGATTGCCATGCGTCTGATCGAATGGTCGCGGAGAGCCAATTTTCTCGCCGCAACAGCGAAGCACCCGAGACTACGCTGTTGGGTGCTTCGCCAGGGTTGGGGAACCGTATGGCGCCATCCCATTCCACCCAATGTCCCGCCGCTTAGGGTCCTTACAGCGGACGGCACCCGCCGCCGCGGACCAGGATCTAAGGAAACCAGACTATGAACAACAAGCAGATCGCCACCCTCGCCCTCGCAGCCCTGCTCGCCACCGGTGCGGCCGGCGGACTCGCCTATGCGAAGGACCGCGACCAGGACGGACGTGATGCCGCGGCGCTCGCCGGGATGAAGGTGACGTTGCCGCAGGCGATCGCGACGGCCGAGCAGCAGGCGGGCGGGCGCGCCGTCGGCGCCGACGTGTCGCAACAGCGCGGTTCGACACGTATCACTGTGGAGGTCGTCGGGCCGCAGGGCGTAAAGACCGTGCTGGTGGACGCGCAAACGGGTCAGGTAACGGCGACCCGCGATGGCGGCCAGGATGGCGAAGATGACGAAGATGACGATTGATCAGAGCGTGATCGTTTGAGCTTGCTTCTACCTCAAACGATCACGCGATCAGACATAGTGTCAGGCCATGATCGGGCACGGTAAAAGGTTAACCCTCAGACGATCATGGTTTAATGCTATGGGCGCCGCCGGCGACGGTGGCGCCCTTTTGCGGGGCCGTGGGATGCGGCTGCGCGAGATAAGTGGAAAGCAAACGCGATGAAGTTGCTGATAATCGAGGACGATGCCGAGACCGCCGCCTACATCGTGCGCGGCCTGCACGAACATGGCCATGTCGCGGACCACGCGCTGGACGGTCGAGACGGTCTTTTCATGGCCAGTGGCGGCGGATACGACGTGTTGGTGGTGGACCGGATGCTGCCCGGGCTGGACGGGCTGGGACTGGTCCGCACTTTGCGAGACGCTGGAATGAAGGCCCCCGTGCTGTTCCTGACCGCGCTGCGCGGCGTCGGTGACCGCGTGCAGGGGTTGGAGGCCGGGGGAGACGACTATCTGGTCAAGCCATTCGCCTTCACCGAACTGCTGGCCCGGTTGAACGCACTCGCCCGCCGCCCGCCGCTGTCCGACGTGCCCACCGCGCTCAGTGTCGCCGACCTGCATTTGGACTTGCTGAAGCGTACGGTGACGCGCGGCGGCGAGCGGGTGGAATTGCAGCCGCGTGAGTTCCGCTTGCTGGAGTTCCTGGTGCGTCATGCCGATCGAGTTGTGACGCGGACCATGCTGTTGGAAGGGGTGTGGGACTTCCACTTCGATCCCAAAACCAATATCGTCGAGACGCATATCAGCCGCCTGCGTGGCAAGCTCAGCCGCGGTGGCAGCGATCCGGAGTTGATCCACACCGTTCGCGGCTCCGGCTACGCCATACGTGCGCCCGGTTCTTAGCCTGTTACGCACAATGCTTAGACTGTTGCGACCAATGCTTAAATTGTTGCGCCCTGTGCTTAGGCCGTTGCGCACCACGAGCTTTCGGCTCACCGCGCTCTACGTCGCGGTGTTCGCCGTCTCCGCGCTCGTATTGGGGGCGGCTGTGTTCCTGGCCGCACGCTCTGCCCTGGAGCAGCAAATGGCGGCCAGAATCGAAACCGAAGCCACTTTCCTGCGCGATGAATTTCGCACGGGCGGGCTGGACCACTTGCTGTCCGTCGTGCGGTTGCGCGGGCGAGGGGCCAGTGCGCTCGACTATCTGGTGCAGGACCGAGAGGGTATCCACCTCGCGGGCGAGATGCCAGTGGCCACAACCTTGCAGCCAGGCTGGGCGACCGTCGAGGTTCCGGAGGCATCCGAGGATAGCGGCAGGCCGGAGCGTGTGCGTGCGCTGGTGTCGGACCTGGGCGGCGGGCTGCTGTTAGCGGTCGGCGACGACCTGGGCCGCATCGCAGAGGTGGAGGAGGCGGTTGCCACTGCCTTTCTTTGGACCATAGGACTGGCGGCTTTGCTTGGGATCGGCGGCGGAGTCTTGCTCAGCCGAGCGTTCCTGGCCCGGGTGGACGCTATCGCCCGCACCGCCGAGGCGATCATTGGGGGCGATCTCGCACGCCGTGTTCCGGTTCGAGGAACAAACGACGACCTGGATCGGCTTGCAGGCACTTTGAATCGAATGCTCGACCGCATCGGCGCCCTCATGGCCAGCCTGCGTCAGTTTTCCAGCGACGTCGCGCACGACCTGCGCACGCCGCTGTCGCGCCTCTACCAACGCCTGGAGGACGCACAAACCCATGCACGCTCGGTCGCGGAGTATGAGGCGGCGGTCGAAGGAGCCGTGCGCGAAGCCGAGGGACTGCTGGAGACATTTTCGGCCCTTCTGCGTATCGCGCAGGTGGAGGGCGCCTCACCTCGTGCGGGTTTCCGCGACGTGGACCTGAGCGCCATCGCTGAAGCCGTTTCAGATGCGTACCGGCCGGACGCGGAGGACGCAGGTCACCGCCTGGTCACCGAGGTGGCGCCCGGTATCGTGGTTTACGGCGACCAGGAATTGCTGACGCAAGCAGTCGCAAACCTAGTCGAAAACGCCCTGCGTCATACGCCCGAAGGAACGCACATTGGCGTCCACCTCTTCCGCGATTATGGAGCGGGTGTTTGCCTGACCGTGAAGGACGACGGTCCCGGGGTGGCGGCAGCCGATCTGCCGCGACTCGCCGATCGCTTCTTCCGGGGCGAGCGCAGCCGCACCACGTCAGGCAACGGATTGGGCTTGAGCCTGATTGCCGCGGTCGCGGAACTGCACGGCGCCGCGTTGGAGTTGTCGGACGCCGGACCGGGGCTGCGCGCCAGACTTCTCTTCTCGAATGTCCGGGCAATACAGGGCACATCACGGTCCTGGCATACCCAGAACACCAACCCGACGATGGGTGACTCTGGAAGGGACCGCGCCGACAGGCGGAAATAAGACGCCGGCTTCGACGTCGCGTGGTAGGAAACCATGATGAACAACGCTGTCCAAGCCGGCATATCTTTGTCACCAAGACAAAACGAGGGGCATTGGGGGGTCACAAAACCGCACGCGAAAAGCAGTCCGTGTGAACTCGGGCGCTTATTGCGACTGTCCGAACGCCACGCCAATTCAATTCGGCCCAACCGCGCTTCCCGTGGGAAGCACGGCCCGAAAGCGCTCGGCGGCAAGCGCCATGCCGCGCTTCTCCGTGTGCCTCCGTGGTCCTCGCTCTTCCTCCGTGGTAAAAACCTGCTTGTCTGGCCAAACTCGAACGCCCCGGTTCAAACGTTCGCCCCCCAACCGGCCCTGTGCATATGACCGGACCAAGCCCGGCCGCGGCACGACCAACCAACAATCAGTCCGATTCCGTCCGCATCCACCAGGCGGAAGCCTTCATTCGCGCAAACACCATCCTGGCCACCGCCCCGCATGTGCCGGAAATCCGCCTCCACCTAGCCACCGAGATCACCCCGATCTGGCAAGCGACCGAAACCTGGATGGCGGAAAACAACGTCGAACCCCCATTCTGGGCCTTCGCCTGGCCCGGCGGTCAGGCCCTGGCGCGCCATATCCTCGACAACCCGGCCCTGGTGGCCGGCAAGCGCGTGCTGGATTTCGCCGCCGGCGGCGGCATTGCGTCCATCGCCTGCGTCATGGCCGGCGCGGCGTCGGTGGAGGCATGTGAAATCGACTCCCTGGCCCTGGCCGCGATCGGGCTGAACGCGGCGACCAACGCCACGCCGGTTATCCAAGCCGGGGACGTGGTCGGCGCCGCCTGCCGCTGGGACCTGATCCTGTGCGGCGACGTCTGCTACGAGGCACCCATGACCGGCCACATAATGCCCTGGCTGACCGGCATGGCCCGAACGGCCGAGGTCTGGATCGCCGACCCCGGACGCGCCTACCTGCCGGCGGCGGGGCTGCAAAAATTCGCGTCCTATCAGATCGACACGACCCGGGAACTGGAAGACCGCATCAGTCGCGAAGTAACGATCTATCGCGTCCGAGCGGCCGCCTGACCGAACGCCGCGCCGTTGATGGTCATCGGGCCGCCGCCGAGGGAAATATCCCACTCGATGCTGTCGCCCTGAACGCGGCCCATGCCCTTCGCCAGGAACACCATCGGCAAAAATCCTTGCAGACCCGGCTTGCCCATGGCCTGCGCAAGCAACGCGTCCGTACCACTGGCGGAGATATGAATGTCGGTCCCGATCTCGCCGTTAGGCCGCGGCAGGAAACGCGCCGAACCCCGCACATGCAGCGGGCCGGCGTCGAACACGACGGATTCGATGGCAGCCCGTGCCCCCGGCGTCTGCAGCAGCGCCGCCGCCTGCGCCTGCAACGCCCCGGTGTCCGCATTCGGCGCGAGGGCCGCGTGAAGCAACGCCGTCAGCCTGGCCACCGGCAGTCCCGCCAGCACGGACCGGGCGGTCAGGTGATGCGGCAACAGCGAAGCCGATTCGGCGGACACCGAGGTCAGCGACAAGGCGTCCATCGACAGTTCGATCGCCGCATTCAGAAGCTGATCCTCGGATCGGCCGTTCATCTCCAGGCGCATCCGGTCCAACGTGCCGGTGTTGCCGTCACCAAGGTCGAATGTCACGCCATTCATTGTCTGGGACGCGTCGATCCGCGTCAGCAGCCCCGCGGTCGCATCCAGCATCGCGCGCAGATCATTGCGTTCAACGGTGGAAAAATTCGGTTGCCCATCAGCGGTTCCGAGCGTCCGCGCCAACAAACGCGCCGCCGCCAGCAGCCGTTCGGCCCGCGCAGGATCGAGGCCGTCCAGAGTCAATTGTCCGTCCACCTGCCGAATTTGGCTGTCGGTCGCCGTGCCGCCCGGCTCGCGCGCTGTAACCTGCCAGTTCGAAGCCGAATTCCGAACCAGCAGATCGACCCGGCCGGCGGATGCCGCCGATATCGTCGCGTTCAGGGTCACGCGCCCGATGGTTTGGTCGGTGTCCTGCCCCGCGGATGCGGCGTGCAATGCGATTGCCCCCAGATCCGCGACGAATGTCGATGGCGTCGTGCGTTGAGGATCCAGCCGTCCATGCATCGCCTGCCGGCCAAGTGTATAGGAGACAGCCTGATCGATACTGGTGCCGAACGCGCCGGCCGCGGGAACCGTCAGCGCGGTGACTTCCCACGCACCGTTCGCCGCGGGACGGGCCACCGCCTCGGCCGACGCGCCGGCAGGGGCGGCAAATCCGGTCAGGGGAAGCTGGATGTGGAAATCGGCACCCGATTGCGTCACCTGCATCCCCTTGTCCGGGACCGACACCGAACCGAAACTCAGCAGCGACAGCATCTCGGTCAGGCTTGACCGCAGCGCGTCGGGGTCGGGCCGGTCCTGCGCCCGCACGAACGGCACGGTCAGGGTCAAACCCAATACCACCGCGATAAAGCCCGCCGTTTTCATGGCTGAACCACCGGCAACCAGACGCTGACCGTCGTCCCGGAACCTTCCTGGCTCTCGATCAGCAACTGCCCGCGATGGCGGTTGACGATATGTTTCACGATCGCCAGTCCCAAACCAGTGCCCCCCACGGCGCGAGACCGCCCCTTGTCCACGCGATAAAACCGCTCGGTCAACCGCGGGATATGCTCCCGAGGAATGCCCGTGCCCTGGTCGGCGACGGCCACGACAATGCCCCGCCGGCCCGGCCAGCGAGTCCCGGGTTGCGCCAGCGTCATATCCAGGCTGAGCACTCCGCCGTCGCGTCCATATTTCAAGCCGTTGTCCAGCAAATTCTGTAGCACCTGTGCCATTTGGTCGGCATCCCCGGCGACGGAAGGCAAATTCGAC
>JAYUEJ010000070.1:0-2503 GCA_043739265.1 Rhodopila sp.
CGCGTGGTGTCCCGGACATGGGGAGCGTGCAAATCGCGGGTTCGTTCATTCTGTCCGCATTTTTATCACGGAGGCAGCCGGAGGACCACGAAGCGCCACGGAGAGTCGCTGGGCTGGCTTCTCGGGACCTGAAAGCCCGCGATTTTAGATTGGCGATCGCGGTGGATTGGCGATCGCGGTGAATTGGCGCAGCGGTGGATTGGCGCAGCGGTGGATTGAAACAGCGGCCCGGGGTTGTTGGAAGCATTTTATGCAGCCGTTGGCGGCATGGCGTCGGACGCTGCGATTTCTCAGTGGCCCTTCGCGGCCCTCGCGCTGTCTCCGTGCATAAAAAAATCCCTGGCCTGACACCCACTCCTCAGAAGAACGGCAAGACACCGGACAGCAATACAACGACTGTGCCGATTGCCAAAAATCACTTGCATCGACTGGGGACTCCTTGGTTCTTGTAAGGAGTAAAAGAGCATTTCCACGATGACTGACCACTTGCTCTGATTCGCCACGTACGTCACGGCGCGGCGGGTTCGGGCCAACTGGCGCGGCACCGGATGGACCAGGGGGCTCGGACACGTCGCGCCATGACTGTTCAAAGGAAGACGCGCGGTTTTCAGTCATCGTGAAAATGCTTTGGGGTGAACCAGGAAGTTGCAACGCCAAGAACGCCCAGAACGCCAAGATACCGCGTTCACCGTCCAGCACCGAGGCGTTGCTGGCTTCAGCCGGTCCTCTGGGCGGACCAATGCTCATACATCGACCCTATCTTGGCGATCTTGACGTTGCGACTTTGTTTATTCACCCGATTGCCCTGCGAGCAACCTGTAAAGGCGGTTTTTATGCTGCTTAGCCGCGGGACGATACTGGACGACCTGGTGCCTGCGCGGGACAAACCAACGACGGCGATGACGATCGTCTCGGCGTGCTCTGCGCGATTCCCTGCATGCTCCGCATCGAGATGATTGGCCCGAACGAAACACCGGACCGCCGCCAGAACGACACCGGCACCGGTTTGGCGCCAACCGCGGCGCCGCCGCAAACCAACCAAACACGCCAAATGCGGCTTGCCACGACCCCCGTGCTCACCCGATTGCCCTGTGCGGATGACGAACCTCCCTTGCCGAATTCCGCTATTCACCTATTTTCTGGTCTGCGCCACGGCAGGCGCCTGACAAGGGGACTTCGCCTGATGCGCTTCACCGGCTACCTCCCGCTCGCCGTCTTGCTGTCGGTGGCGTCAACCGCCGATGCCCAGATGCCCAGCGGGCCGCCGTCGGTCGGCGTCGTGCGCGCGGAACAGACCGCCATCACGGAAACATCCGAATTCGTCGGCCGCGTTCAGGCGATCGAGCGGGTATCGTTGACCTCGCGGGTGACCGCCTTTCTGGATCAGCGGCTGTTCAAGGAGGGAACCGAGGTCAACCAGGGCGACCTGCTGTATCGCCTGGAACGCGCGCCGTTCGAGGCCGCGGTGCAACAGCAGGAGGCCGCGGTCGCCGATACCAGTTCGCGGCTGGCGAATGCGAACATCCAGCTCGCGCGCGCCCAGTCGCTGTTGAGTACACCGGCCGGCCAGCGGTCGGTCGTCGATGATGCCACCGCCAACCAGCGGTCCCTGGCGGCATTGGTGCAATCCGCCCAGGCACAGTTGCACGTTGCGCAGATCAATCTGGACTACACCGAAATCCGCGCGCCGGTCGCCGGCAAGATCAGCCGAACCAGCATCACCGCCGGCAACGTCGTGTCCCCCAGTTCGGGGCCGCTGGCGTCCATCGTCAGCCAGGACCCGATGTATGTGCTGTTCCCGGTGGCATCCCGCACCGTGACGGAATTGCAGAAGCGCTATGCCGACAAGGGCGGGACTGCCGCTGTCGTGGTCAGGCTGCGCCTGCCGGATGGGTCGATGTATGATCGCGACGGAAAAATCGATTACGTCGAACCGACCGTGTCCGCCACGACCGACTCGATCCTGATGCGCGCCCGGATTGCCAATCCGCCGGGGGCGCGGGCGGAAGCCGGGCAACCGGTGGAGCGGCGGCTGGTCGATGGCGCCTTCGTCAAAGTCCTGGTCGAGGGCATACGACCTGTCATGGCACTGGGTATTCCGCGCAAGGCGGTGTTGTCCGACCAGCAGGGCGACTATGTCTATGTGGTTGGTGCGGACAACAAGGTCGAGCAGCGCCGCATTCAGTTGGGCCAATCGACGCCCGCCACGGCCGTGGTGGCGGGCGGGTTGAAGGACGGCGAAATGGTGGTCTCCGACGGGATCCAGCGGGTGCGGCCGGGCATTGAGGTCAGCCCTGGTCCGGCCAGTCCGCCGCCCCCGGCCCTGGCGCCGTCTCCTGCTTCGGTGAGCAAGTCGTAGCATGATCTCCAAGGTTTTCGTCGAACGGCCACGGCTTGCGGTTGTCATCGCCATTCTGGTGACGCTGGCGGGTGCGCTGTCGCTGTTGCGTATTCCGGTGTCGCAGTTTCCGGACATCGTTCCACCGCAGGTCACGGTTTCGAC
>JAYUEJ010000071.1:0-7537 GCA_043739265.1 Rhodopila sp.
GAGGCGATCCGCAGCGACAGCACCGTGGCGTCGATCAGCGCCGTGTCATGCCAGAGCGCCACATACCAGCGCGTGGAAAACCCCGACCAGGCGGTGACCAGCCGGGAGTCGTTGAAGCTGAAGACAATCAGGAACGCGATCGGCGCATACAGGAAGGCGTAACAGGCAACCAGCCAGGCGATCAGCTTGCCACCGCTTCTGCCTCGTCCGGTCATCGCCTCGCTTCAGTCCTGTCCCCCGCGTCAGTCCTGTCCCCAGCGTCAGTCCTGTCCCCCGCGTCAGTCCGAGCCATGCACAAACCATCCCCTGTGCGTTGTGACCGGGCGTGTCCCTGATTGTGGCAGAGAGGCCCGATCCCGGAATTACACCAGGAACAGCACACCCAGGCTGAGCCCCCCTGCCAGCAGGCAGTAATACGCGAACGGGTTCAGCGCCCAGGAATCATGCTGCCGGAAATAGCGCATCAGGAACGCGGTACTCGCCAGTGCCGTGATGCCAGCCACCACCGCGGCGATCGCGGAGGTCAGCAGCACGCCCGGCGGTACCTCCGCATGCAGCAGATGCGGGACCTCCAGCACCGTCGCCCCCAGAATGATCGGGGTTGCGATCAGGAAGGAGAAATGCGCCGCACCCTCATGGTTGATGCCGCGCAGCAACCCGCCGACGATGGTGGCACCCGAACGGGAAATCCCCGGGATCAGCGCTGTGCATTGCCAGCAGCCAATGGTGAACGCGTCCATCCGGCTCAGTGTCGAAAGGTGCCGGTCGGCACGGCCGCGGCCGCGCAAACGCTCCCCGAACAGTAGTAGCAGTCCATTGACGATCAGGAACGATGCCGCAACGACGGGGGAACCGAACAGCCCGCGGACGAACTTTTCCAGTGCGAATCCGACGATCACCGCGGGGATGGTGGCGATCACAACCAATACGAAGACGCGACGACTTTCCTTGACCTGATGCGCGTCGCCGATACCCAGCACCCCGGTGGTGATCGCCCACCAATCTTTCCAGAAATATCCCAGCAGCGCCGTCGCCGTCCCCAGGTGCAACATCACCAGGAACGGCAGGAACTCCGGCGAACGCTGGTTGATCCCCCAATGCAACAGCGCCGGCAGCACCACCGCGTGTCCCAAACTGCTGACGGGAAACAGCTCGGTCGCCCCCTGAAGAATGGCGATGATCAGGGCTTGTATCGTGTCCATGCGTGGCTCCGGCCGATTCGGAAAGCGAAATTAGAGGATGTGTGGTCGAGTCCGCACCGCCGGTAATACCATCGGGCTGCGAATGGTCCGTTACACGAGGCCGCGTGCGATGGAAAGCAACCGCAGCAGATAGGCCGCTCCGTCCGCCGGATGCTCGCTTATCCCGATCCGAGAGCGATAGTCCGCGGCAAGGTCGGCGTAGTCGGAGATCGCGTCCGACTCGCCCAGCCAGTTGCCGATCGACCCCAGTTCGGTCCACAGCGCGGGGTGGTTGTCGCGCCGCAGATCGTCGGCCAGAGCTTCCAGCACCACGGCGGCGGCGGCGCTGGCGGTGTCGGACGGGTCGGCATCGACCAGACGGAGGCGCCAGGCGGCGGTTTGTTCCAGGGCCTCGATCTCTGGCGTGTTCGGGTCCATGCCTGTTTCCTCCCGGTCCGGCCTGTGCGGCGATAGCTGGTTCGGACATGCCGATAGGTGGACCAGGGTCAGGATTAACGCCAGGGCGATCGGTCGCAGGAACAGGCTCGGCCGCGACCTCGGGGTGCGGCGCCGTTCCATCAGGGAGGTGTGAAGATGCCTCGTTTCGGCAACCATGCGGTGAAGCGGTTGGCATTGTCGATCGCTTCCTGCTCAACCGAGCGGCTGTCGCGAACGTATCGGTTGGCGAAACCGTCGATGCCCCAGCGTTGATATTGCATGATATGGGTCAATTCGTGGGCCCAGACCTTCAGGTCGGATTGGGCGACTTTTTCGGTCTTGAACAGTATGACCTCGCCCAGCGTGATCGCGGTGGCGTCGCCAAAGGAAAAGGCCAGCGCCGGCAACGTCAGGGCGCGCGCACTACCCGTTGCGAAGCGGCATCGTTGCAGCAGCGCTGACGGGAAATAGCCCAGCAGGGACCGGTAAATGGCCGGGGGTATCGGCCGCACGCCGTCGGCGATCGCCTGCTGGCGAGCGTTGTCGATCAGCCGGCCAAGGGCGCCGGCGGCATCGTCGAACAGCCCCGGCGCGATGGTCGGCTGGGCTCGGGCGGGCAATGCCCAGGCGAGGCCGGCTAACAAGAACGACCGGCGCATGAGCGTGACGTTTGATAGGTCATGACAGGATATTCACCATCCCATCGCGTCGAAACGCCGCCTAAAATGTGGCGATATCGCGACAAGAGAGCGATTGGCGGGGGAACCCGACAGGCGCCAAAGGAGAGCGTTGGGGTAAGGCCTGGCCGCTTATGTCGTGGTTGGCCGCGTGCCGGCCACCGACCTCCCGCTGGTGTTCACCCAGCCAGAGTCCCGGCTGACCTGGCCATTTGAATGGCAGCCGCAAGTCGGGAGCGCGGCGCGACGGTATGGGCCACGGCGTTGCTAGATCCGCTCGCTGACCGCGATCGCGGCGCGGCAGCCGGTTTTGATGACGCGGGATAACAATCGATAGAAAGGAGCTTGTTCGGCGCCGTTTTCCAGACCGATGTCACGATGGTCCCGTTCGTCGGCGCGGAATTTTTCCACGGTTTGCCGCAGCGCCGGTTCGGCCGTTCCCAGGGTTTCGAGCTGCGCGCTGTAGTGCTCATCGATGGCTTCCTCCACCGCGACGGTGCAGGCCATGGCGGCTTTGTCACCCAGGGCGGCCGTCACCGCGCCCAGGGCGAAGCCGGCGAGATGCCAGAGCGGCAGCAGCGCGGTCGGGCGCACCCTGCGATCCGCGATCATGTCGTTGAAGGTGCTGAGATGATGCTGTTCCTGCGCCTGCATGTGGCGGATCAGGTCGCCTTTGGCGCCACGGCCCAAAACCGCGAGTTGCCCGGCGTAAATGCGGGTGGCGCCGTACTCGCCGGCGTGATCCACCCGGATCATGCGTTCGGCGATGTCGCGAAGACTCGGGTCGCCGGGCATTTCGCGGGTGATGGGGTGTCCGGCGGTCATTGTCTTCTCCTGGAGACTGCCAAACAGATGGCCAGGGCAGCGGCGAATGCCAGGGCGAACAGCATGTTCATCGCCGCCATCGACAATGGGACGGCCTGGATCAGGAAGGTGGGCTCATCGCACGGTTTGGACGGACGTGCCGGCATCGACGCCAGCCGTTCGGCGACCGAGCCGGTGATATGGGGCGCGGCGCATTCCGGCAGCGGGCTGGGCCACCAACTGAACTCCACGCCGACATGGACCGCGGCGACCGCGGCATCGGCCAGCAGCGCGGCGATGGCGAGACACAGCAGCGGGCGGGCCAGGCGGGGGGGTGCGACGGCGGCGAGCAGGCCCAGGACGATGACGATGCGGTAGGGCCAGCGTTCGACCAGACAAAGCGCGCAGGGCACGAGTTCGCCCCAAATCTCTGACGCATAGGCGATGCCGAGGGCGGCCGCCGCACCCAGGGCGGCCAGGACGGCGAGGGTTCTGGGCGGAAAGCACTGCATGGGTTTGGGTGTGCCCTGGCTGGGGAGGCGATGCAAGATCGGGTCTTGCAAGGGTGTAGGGGAACGGCTTCGACCGCGGTCGTCGTCAGCCCGGGACCGTGCCGCCAGCGAGTCCGTTCAGGCGTTTGTAGCTTTTATCACGGAGAAACAACGAGGGTCACGAAGCGCCACGGCGGAAGACCGTGGAATGCATCCCTCAACTGAGACACAACAATTAGGCGCACGTTGCCGTCCGGTGCCGGTCGCGTTACCCTGCCTGACGCTGTTTGGAGAGAGATATGCGCCGCATCGTCTGGGGCCGGCCCACATCGAGCAATGTGATGAAGGTCCTGTGGGGGCTGGGCGAACTGCGGTTGCCGTTCGAGCGGATCGATGTCGGCGGCGCGTTCGGCAGGACCGACACGGCGGAGTACCGGGCGATGAACCCGACCGGGCTGGTGCCGACGCTGCAGGAGGATGATTTCACGTTGTGGGAGAGCAATGCGATCCTGCGTTATCTCGCGCAGGCGCATGCATCGGGAACGAAGCTGTGGCCGGCGGAGGCGCACGCGCGGGCCAACATCGACCGCTGGATGGACGCTCAACAGACCGTGTTCAACCGCCCCATGAGCGCGGTATTCTGGGGTCTGGTCCGCACGCCGGCGGACAAGCTGGACCTGTCCGCCGTGGCCGCCGCGATCGAGGAAACCGCGCGGGCGTGGCGGATGATCGACGCCGGCCTGGGGCGCCATAACCATATCGCCGGCGCGGATTTTTCTTTGTGCGACATCCCGTGGGGGGTGCATGCGCACCGTTGGTTCGGGATGGACTACCGCGGGCTGACCCGGCCGGAGATGCCGGCTTTGCGCGCCTGGTATGACCGGCTGTGCCAGCGGCCGGACTTTCAACTTCATGTCGTGGCGACGCCGATCATTTAAGCGGATTCGCTCATTCATCCATTTCGGTGGGTCTGAAAACGCGGGGTTGGTCTTGCTCTCGTTTTGGATCCGATCACCCCTCCGGCGCGGGGTGAATATCCACCATCAGTTCATTGCCCAGACATTCCAGACCGGCCCGCATCGCATCCACCGCCGCGGCATTCGGTGCGCGCACCCGCGCCGTTACCCGGAACAGAGCCTCGCCGCTGAACGATCCGCTGGCCACGCCGGTTGTGAGTTCCTCGATATTCACGCCGCACCCGGCCAGGATCTGAGCGATATCCCGCATGATCCCCGGGCGGTCGTTGCCCACGACCTCCAGCGTCAAAACGGGTTCCGCCCTGGCGGCTTGCAGCCCGGCGACGCCGCTTTGCACGACAATCCGCAGTCCCTGGCTTTCCAGGGCGCGCAGATCGTCCAGCAGGGACTCCGGTGCCTCCACCAGCACGATTCCGGCGAACTGGCCGGCGAGCCTGGCCATCCGGCTTTCGAGCCAATTGCCGCCGCATGCGGCTACCGCCCCGGACAACGCGCGCACCAGACCCGGGCGATCCGGGCCGACGACTGTCAGGATCAGGGGCGCCATGATCGGTTCTTCCAAAAGGCGGTTTCTGTCATCAGGATGGGGACCTTATACCGTGTCCCGTCGCTTCAGGCCAGTCCGGCGCATCCCACCTATTCGCGAACGTTATTGCAAACCGGGGCGCGGCATGGTTGTTACGCGCGCCTTGGAGGATGCGTTCTTAATGTCCAGTTTTGTTTCCGGCCGCCATTTTTTACAGACCCCCGGGCCGACCAATCTGCCCGACCGGGTGCTGCGCGCCATGGATCGCCACGCGATCAACCACCGGGGTCCGGAGTTCGGCGCGCTGGGCCAGGACATCGTCGCCAAAATGCGCGGCGTGTTCCAGACCGCGTCGGCGATCATCGGGATTTTCCCGGCTTCGGGCACGGGTGCGTGGGAGTCGGCGCTGACCAACACGCTGGCGCCGGGCGACCGGATCCTGATCAGCCGCACCGGCCAGTTTTCGCATCTGTGGGAGCAGATGGCGATCCGGTTCGGCCTGGATGTGGTGGCGCTGGACACCGATTGGCGCCGCGGTGCCGATGCGGCCGCCATCGGTCAGGCGCTGGCACAGGACACCGAACACCGGATCAAGGCAGTGTGCGCGGTGCAGTGCGAGACCTCGACCGGGTGCATGACCGACATCGCCGCCGTGCGGGCGGCGATGAACCGCGCCGGCCACCCTGCCCTGCTGATGGTCGATGCGATTTCTTCTTTGGGATGCACCGACTACCGGCATGATGCCTGGGGTGTGGATGTGACCATCGCCGGATCGCAAAAGGGCCTGATGGTGCCGCCCGGCCTGTCGTTCGTGGCGATCGGCGACAAGGCGCTGGCGGCTGCCCGGGCCGGCGGGTCGCGCCGCAGCTATTGGGACTGGGAGCCACTGGTTGCGTCGAACAAGACCGGGTTTTTCCCTTATACGCCGGCGATGAACCTGCTGTATGCGCTGAATGAGGCGTTGGACATGCTGGCCGAAGAAGGTCTGCCGACCACGTTCGCCCGGCACGCCCGGTATGCTCAGGCGACCCGGATGGCGGTCGCGGCCTGGGGGTTGGAGCTGCAATGCCTGGACCCGAACGCCTATGCGCCGGGCGTCACCGCGGTGCGCGTGCCGGAGGGCCACAGCGCCGATAAGCTGCGCGCGGTGATCCTGGAAAAGTTCAACATGGCGCTGGGTAACGGGCTGGGGCGGATCGACGACAAGGTGTTCCGGATTGGCCACATGGGCGATCTGGGTGTGCTGTCGTTCACCGGCACGTTGACCGGGGTGGAGATGGGGCTGCGCGCGGCTGGCATCCCGCACCAGGAAGGCGGCGTGCAGGCGGCGATGAACTATCTGGCGATGTCGAACGGGTAGGCGGTTCGGTTGGCATTGCCGGGGCCTTGTCATGACGGAGATAGCTTGCATGAACCGGCCAATATGCGAGACGCCGCCATTCTTTCCAGGCTGAAGGCGCTGCTTTGCGCCGTCGGGACCGTCGTTGCGGTGTGGAACCGCTCTGGACCTGTCGTTGATTGCTTCAGGGTGGCGGAGTGGGTCACCTTCTTTCGACGGTTGGTGTTTCCGGTCGGCGTGATAGTGCGTTTATGGGCGAAGTTTGGGCGCTTATGGGCGAAGTTTGGCGGGTGCTTCGGCTGATCCTTTCAACGCCGAGGTCGCAGAGGTGCAGAGATCGCAAAGAAAAGTTTCAATGCGTGGCCTGTGATGGATCGGCCTGTGTGAGGTATCGGCCGGAACCGCGGCGTCCCGGGTGGCCCGCATGGTTTCACGCCGAGCCTTACCGGGGCCTCCTGTTGCCCCCAACCGTTATCGCCTTGGGTGTCCGGGGCACCCATAAAAGTAGGCTCGTATAGCGTTATCTGTTGCGGTTGGGTTGTTTCACCTTCCCGGGCAACGGCGGTTGGTTGGTGCCGTGTGCGAGACAATCATCAGGCGGACGCGGAGTTTCGCGGAGTTCGTGCGGAGTTTCGCGGAATTAAAATGTTCAGTTCGCAGCACGAGGTGCATCGGTTCGCACAGCGCCTGGTTGGGGGGGCCGGGCAGGCTGGGACCATGAAGCTGTCACCGGATACAAGGATGACATCGGGATCTACTCCGCGTCCGGTTGATTACTGTTCCATCCGCGGCACCGAATTTGCCAGAAGGTTCCTCTTCCGTCACGCCACTTGTCGATGCGGGGGCGCAGCGATCGGTGTTGGGCATCGCCACGGGCACGCCGCACCTTGCGTTCACCCTGTCTCAGCAGGGGCCGGCAGATAACGCCATAGGAGCCAAAAACTACGAGGTGGCGCACTCCGTCAGGCCCCTCGCGGTTGCTCGTTCGGCGCGCCGTACGGCCTGCCGAGCCTCACGATCCCGCGCGGCGCGGACTTCTTCGGTTTTGCGGTTCAAATAACGGCGCTGCTCGCGCGACATGGTCGTGCCGGCGGCGCTGAGTTT
>JAYUEJ010000072.1:0-7533 GCA_043739265.1 Rhodopila sp.
GGTGCCGCTCTGTCCCATCAGGCAATGGGTTCGGCTCAGGCCGCAATGTCCGACCTACCCAAAGGATTTGGCAAGGGCAGGACCGTGGCGGTCATCGGCGGAGGCATGGCCGGGTTGACCGCCGGCTGGAAATTGGCGAACGCGGGCTTCAAGGTCACCATCTACGAGGCCGACAGCCGTTACGGCGGCCGGAGCCTGACCGTGCGGCCGGATGAAGCCGGCAATAATGGCACGCCCTATAAGAAGTGGTGGTTCGACAAATACAATCCAGAACGGCTGTTTCCGGCCATGTACGTGTCCAGATATAAGGAGGATTCGCGCAGCCCTGATCCGGTGGAGCAAGTCTGCCACTTCAAGGATGTGACCTGGAAGCCAGGCAATGGTTCGCCGGTCGAGCTGTTCTTGAACGCCGGGCCGGGCCGCATTCCAAGCGATCATACCGAGCTGCTGAAACTGTGCGGCAAGATCGGCGTGGCGCTGGAACCGTACATCTTTCAGTCGAACTATAATCTTCTGAGGAGTAAAAAATTCAATAACGGCACACCCGTCGCATATAACCAGATCAACTATAGCCTGAAGGGCGAGATCGCCGCCACACTGGCTAAATTCACAGAAGCCAGTTGCGCGGCCGGTCAGGGAAACAACGACCTGATGGGCGCAATGCTGAAGGAGTTTGGCGATCTGGACGCTAAGTGTGATTATAAGGGGTCGGTCCGGCTTGGTTACAGCGAGCTCCCCGGCGGATGGAACACCCCTGGCACGGTCAAAGCCAAGGTTCCGCTGGACAAGGTGCTGGAATCAGGCTTCGTCGCCGGCGGCGATCCAGAGCTGACCCCCGGTTCATTTCTTTTCAATGCCGATAACATCCTGTGGCAGAATTCGTTGATGCAGCCGGTCGGCGGCATGGACCGGATCTGGCAACGGCTATTGGTGCAAGAGATTCCGCTCGACTCAGTCAATCCGCGTGCAAGTGACCCGCGTCTTCCCGGGTTGCAGCGTAGGGATGAGCAGCGGCGCAGTCGCGGCCAGAACCCCATCCGCTATGTAGGCGACCTTGTGCTGCTGAACCACCGCGCAACCGGCATCCGCCAGATCCCCGGGGGAGACAAGATCTATATTGAAACCAACGGCTCTCACACCGAGAAGGCGGATTTCTGCATCTCCACGATGGCGCCAAACCTGCTGGCGAGGATACTCCAGGGTGTCTCGGAAGGGTTCCTCCCAGCCCTGGCGAAAGTGCAACAGGTTCCGGCGATCAAGGTTGGTTGGCAGGCAAAGTCCCGCTTTTGGGAGAGTGAAGACCACATCTATGGCGGCATCAGTTGGACCGACGACGATATCGGACAGATCTGGTACCCATCGGAAGATTTCAACGCCCCCACAGGGGTGTTGACGGGCGCCTACAACCGCGGACCAACGGCGTTGACGTTCAGCCAGTTGTCGCAAACAGCGCGGATAGACAATGCGCTAAAGGGCGGCCAAAACCTGCATCCATGCTTTGCGGATAAGGTGTACGCCGACAAAGGCGTCACAATCGCCTGGCACTTCATGCCATTCCAGGTAGGCGGCTGGTCTGCCCTGACCGCAAAGCTCGACCCGGAGACATATAATACAATCATTAAACCCCAGGGCCGGCTTTATCTGGCGGGCGATGCATATAGTTACTTGCCCGGCTGGCTAGAGGGCGCGGTGACCTCGGTCCAAAAGGCCATCGGGGCGCTGCCGCCGGCCTAAGGGTCCGGCCTTGGATGCGCGCCGGCCGGTGAACCCGCGCCGGCGCCGCCAGGCTTGCCAATCCCGGTGCGGCGCGTACTATCCGCGCAAGCACCGAGGAAACGCAGCCATGATCACGAAATTCGACAGCCTTTTCGCCGGCCACACCGACGTCGAAAACATCGGCTACGGCGGCACCCCGATCAACGACCGGCGCTACGACAACGCCCATCTGTCCACTGCCCTGTCGAAAGCCCAGAACATCGCCCAGACGATGGACAACCTCGGCTATTCCACATTTTGGATGGCCGAACACCATTTCCAGCACGAAGGCACCGAGTGCATTCCCAATGTGCTGCTGATGGCACTCCACCTGACGCATGTGACCAAAAACATGAACATCGGCTGCGGCTTCAACGTCACGCCGATGTGGCATCCGCTGCGCCTGGCCGAGGACTACGCCATGGCCGACATCCTCTCGAAAGGCCGCGTCACATTCGGCGTCGCACGCGGCTACCACACAAGAGAGGTCGAAACGTTCGGCTCCCCGCTGATGGACCAGGAAGCCAACCGCGAGTTATTCGAAGAACAGGTCGATATCATCTTCAAGGCGTTCAACAATGATTCGTTCGCGCACAAAGGCAAGTATTACACACTGCCGCCGGAAGTGCCGTATCGCGGCTACACCCTGAAGGAACTGACTCTGGTCCCGCGCCCGGCCCGACTGCCGGTGGAATGCTGGCAGCCGATCCAAGGCGGTTCGGAACGTGCGCTGGCCTTCATGGCGAAACACGGCATCCAGGGCATGGTCGGCGGCGGATCGGCCGAGGGCGGCGCCATGCACAGCGTCGTACAGAAATGGCAAGCTGAACACGCCAAGATCGGTCAGCACATCGACATGGGCGAACGCCTGTGCTTCGGCTTCCACTTCTACATCGGCGACAGCAAGGCGCAATGCATCCGCGACGCCGCGAAATATTACGAAGAAAACATGAAGATGTTCGGTGAATTGCGCCTGAACAAAGCCATGACGGATGAGCAGATCGAAATCATGCGTGATCCGCTGCGCGCACCGACGGCAAAGCTGCCGCGGATCGAGGATGCGGTGAAGGCCGGCGGCTTCCTCACCGGCTCCCCCGACGAAATCATCGACCACCTTAAGGCGCTGGAGAAAGCCTATCCCGGCCTGGATCGCATCTCGATCAGTCCATCGCTGGGCGTGCCGGAAGCCGTGATCCTGGAACAACTGGAACGATTCTCCAAGGACGTGATGCCGGCGTTCAAGGGCAAGACCCTGGACGTGAAGCAACCGGCATTGGCGAAATAGGGAGGCGGTGTTTCCTTTTCGGTATCGTCATGGCTGGGCGTGGCGTTGCCATTCCCGGAGTTGACCCCTGGTGCACCCGGTGACCCACGACTTTGCCGCCGGCAACACGCAAGTCCCGGGTAACCGAACCAGTCCTGGCCGTGACGCAAGAGGCAACGCCTGTGCAACAATGACCCTCGCGTCCCCTCACAACACCAGCGTCGCCTCCACCACCTCCGGGTCGTCCACCATCCGATGAACGCTGAATCCCAGATGCCGGATGAACGCCAGCATCGGGTGGTTATCCGCCAGTATCTGCCCGACCATCTCGGTCAATCCGCGCAACCTGGCCCACGCGATCAGCCGTCGCATCAAATGGGATGCCAGCCCTCTTCCCTTCATATCCGCCTGCACGATCACCGCGAACTCGCCCGACCGTCCGTCCGGATCGCAGGCCAACCGGGCAACCCCGACCGTTTCACCCGTCGCTTCCCGCACCGCGATGAAAGCCATTTCTCGATCGTAATCCACCTGTGTCAGACGCACCGTCTGTTCGGGGGAAAGTTCACGCATGGCACTGAAGAAACGATAGCGGATGTCTTGCGACGACAACCGGGTGAAGAACGCCGCGTGCGCTGTCGCGTCCTCCGGCCGGATCGGGCGGATCGTCATCCGCTGCTCTCCCACCAACCGATGTTCGGTCAATTCCACCGGATACGGCGCAATCGCCAAAAGCGCCGGCGCCTCATCCGCCCCGCGCAGCTTCAGCCAGGCGTCGCCGGCCATCACGCCCGTTGCGTCGGCGAACAGCGACGGCACGTCCATCACCGCGATTTCCGGAAAATCGACGATCAACTGGCTGATCCGCACCAGCGTCTGCGCCACCGCGTCGATATTGGCCGGCGGACGGTCGCGCAGCGGCTTCCCCAGCATCGCCCCCGAACGGCTGCGCCGGATCAGCCCATGCGCCAACGCCAAATTCAGCGGCGGCAGATCGACCGCCAGATCCGTCGGATTGGGCGCGGTGCCGCCCGACCCGAACGTTATGGTGGGTCCGAACGTTGCGTCGTCCGCTACCCTTATCGCCAACTCGCGCCCACGTCCGGCATGGCGCTGCACCAACAGCTCGCCGGACCCGCCCTCCCGCAGGGCGCGCGAGGACAACAGGCGGGCAGCGGCGGTGATCTGGGGGGCGTCATGCAGATCGAAGATCAGACTGCCGACCCCACGATCCGCCGGAGCCGCGGTGTCACGCAGTTTGACCACGGCCGGATAGCCCAGCAGATCAGCGGCGGTGCCGGCGTCCTGCGGGCTGGCGGCGAAGCGGGTTGGCACGGTGGGAATGCCATAGGCGGCCAGGACCGCCAGCGATTCATCCTGGGTGAACGACAATCGGCCGGCGGCGCGGGCCTGAGCGAACCGGCGGCGGACCCAGACGCGTTCGGGGTCCAGGGTCAGCACCGTGCTGGCGGGCAGTTCGCGCGCGGCCTCGCGGTTGCGACGGTCACGGACCAGGTGCTCGAATCCCTGCACGGCCTGGTCCGGGGTACCAAAAACCGGCAGGCCCGCCCGGGCGAGCGTGGCTCGGTGCAACGCGCCGGTGGTCTCGCCCATCGCGCAGACCAGGACGGGCGCCAGCAGGTCGGCGGGCTTGTGGCACAGGCTGGCGATCGCGGCGTCGTCCGCGTGGCCTTGCGGGGCATGCATGACAAGAACGCCGCCAATTCCCGGGCGGGCGGCCAAAGCAAACGCGGTGGCGGCCAGATCGGCGGACGCTACGTGCGCGATGCTTTCGTCAGGCCGCAGATGCAGCCCCTCACGCAGCACGCTGTCGGCGGCCAGCCGGCCAGGACCGATGGCGTTGCTGACGATCGCCAGCGTGTCGCAGCCAGCCGGTTTGGCCCTGGACAGCGTCTCGGCCGCCGCCAACAAATCTTCCAGCCGTTTCACGCACAGCACACCGGCGCGACGCAAAGCGGCTTCGAACGAAAGGTCGGCGCCGCCATCTTCATCCAACAGGCGCAGGCCGGCGCGGATCGCCACCACCGGACGCAGCGTCGCGGCGGCGCGGGCGGCGGACAGGAACAGCCGGTGGTTCTTGATCCGGCGGATGTCCAGCAAAATTGCGCCGGTGTGGGGATCGCGCGACAGCCAGTCCAGCGCCATGGCAAAGCCGATATCGGCATTGGCGCCCAGGCCGACGATATGGCTGAATCCCACGCCGTTCGGTTCGGCCCAGTCGATCACCGTTCGGCACAGCGCCGAGGACTGCGAGATTAAAGCCAGCCGGCCCGGTGGCGGCGCGATGTGGGATCGGGTTGCGTTCAGCTGCAGCCGCGGCACCGCCAGGCCGAACGAATGCGGGCCGAGGACCCGTACGCCGGTGCGCGCGGCGTGGGCGGCCAGGTCGTCGGCCGCTCCGGGCACGATGGCGGCGAAGCAATTCGCCTCGGCCAGTTCCGTCATCGCGGCGCCGATCCGCTCCGGCGGCACCGCCAGAACCGCCAGGGACGTGTTTTCGGCCAACCGTGTGTGGATCGGCCCGGCGAAGCCGCCCATCGCCAGATTGGCGACAATCTGGCCGCCAGCCTCCGTCTCCGCGCCGATCACCGCGATGGAGGCGGGGCGGAACAGGGAGGCCGGATCGAACCGGCCGGAGGTATTGAGTCGAGGAATTGTCATGTGGGCTTCGGCATGTTGCAGCGCAGCATAAGGGTGTGGCGGGGGCCGAACGCAAGTTGCAATTCAGCGTCCGGTGTCGTTGCATAACGCCGGGTCGCGCCGGGCGACAGGCCCGAAGCGCATAAATCAGGCGGCAAAACAATTAATTAGACCATTTCATACACACACTCGGTCCGAAATGGTCTAACAGCCAAACGCTACCGGATGGGAGGTCAAGGATGTCGGATCGGTCACGTTGGGACCCGGAAATGGCTGCGTTCACCGCGGAACAAGAAAAGGCCGCTGCGGCATACCCGCCGGTAAGGGTGGAACTGCCCCTCGCGCCCCACCGCAAGGTCAACGACCTGCTTGGTCTGCGCACCGCCGTGGGCGGGCCGGAGATGGCGCAAACCACGGATCGCTGGGTGCATGCGACGGGCAGGCGGATCTTCTGCCGGGTGTTCCGGCCGGTGACGGATCGGGTTGTGCCGACACTGGTGTATTTCCACGGCGGCGGCTGGGTTTGGGCGAATGTCGATACCCATGACCGGATGACCCGAGAATACGCCGCCGCCGGACAGGTCGCGGTGGTCAGCGTCGATTACGCCCTGTCGCCGGAAGCGAAATTTCCCCGAGCGCTGGAGGAATGTGCCGCCGTCGTCCGTTTCGTTGCCGAACACGGCGCCAAGTGGGGGTTGGACCCGGCACGCATCTTCGTTGGCGGCGACTCGGCGGGCGGCAATCTGGCGCTGGCCACGGCGCTGCTGCTGCGCGACACCGGCGGGCCAACGCTGCAAGGCATCCTGGCGAACTATCCGGTCAGCGACTCCCGGTTCGATACGCCGAGTTATCGGGAATTCGGGGCCGGTGGCTATGGGCTGAACACCGAACGGATGGCGTTTTACTGGGACGTGTATGTGCCGCACGCTATCGATCGGCTGCACCCTTTGGCGGCTCCATTACGAGCCGATCTGACCGGGCTGCCGCCGACGATCGTGCTGCTGGCGGAACTGGACGTGCTGCGATCGGAAGGCGAGGCGCTGGTGGCGAAGTTGCGCGCATCCGGCGTGGCGGTGGAGACGGAGACATTCGCTGGCACCGTGCATGGGTTCCTGCGCGCGACAGGTTCGGTACAGAAGGCGCGGGATGCGGTGGCGCTGGCCGGGGAGTGGATGCAGCGGATCGCAAGCGGGTGAAAGCGGCTGTCGAATCCGGAGATTAGAGTGGACTCCCGAGGCGTTACGGGACCTGGCCGTTGCTCGAAACTATTCACGGTGAGATAATCCACCCTCGGCTGAATGTCAGATTGAGCGCGTTACGATCGCGGTCGCGAGCTTGCCTCGATTTCCTGAAATCGCACTGTCAGGACAGCGAGCCAAAATCCGTTAGCTGGTCTCTGCCCGGACACCCTACATTGGAGCTTACCGGATGCGACAAGCGGCTATTGAACTTCTATGCGTGATACATGGGCGGCAACGCTGGCCCTCCGAGTTTTGATGCCATGCTTGCGCCGGCAAACCATGCTGACGAACCAACAGATTGCCGCGACGGTTCTCGCCATGAGACGGTTTCTCAGCCCCGCAAACGAAATTATTGTGTCCCGTTGCGTCCGTTCGCCACCCGTGACCATATCCGCCCACTCCCCAAAGGACCGGCCGCTCCACGCATGAACTCCATCTTCAACGGCGATCTCAGCACCGCGAAAGGCCGCACCGTGGCCTGGATCGACTCGTTGTTCATCGACCACGCGGTCCTGAGGCTGATCTGGAGCAACCTTGCCCCGGTGATCCCCGGCAAGGTCTATCGCTGCAACCACCCTACCCCGGCCCGCCTGCGCCGCATGACCCGACGCA
>JAYUEJ010000073.1:0-7524 GCA_043739265.1 Rhodopila sp.
CCCATGACGCCGAAGATCAGGGTCAGGCCGCTGCTGATCAGGAACAGCAGCAGGCCGTATTGGACTCCGTTCAGAAGTTGCGCGATCAGTCCCGTGAGCAATCAGGCATCCGCCATTTTGCAGCCGGTGCCGGGGTCCGCCAGATCCTTCGCCGCCACGCCGATCACCTTGTTTTGGCCGTCGCGGGCTTCCCGCAGCCAGATGGTCTGGATTGGATTGTGAGAAGCAGACAGCGTGAAGGCACCGCGTGGGCTGTCGATCCGGGCCGCTCGGATGGCCTTGGCAAGAGCCTGAGCAGCGGCGGCATCGCCCTTGGTCGCGGTCAGGCCGGCCGCCAGCATCTGGCCGGCGTCAAAGCCCTGCACCGCATACACGTCGGCATCGCGGCCGGTCTTGGCTTTGAACACGGCGCGAAAGGCGATGTTTTTGTCGTTATCCAGACCGTCGCCGTAATGCAGTGCGGTCTGGATACCCTCGGCCGCGGCGCCTTGCGGTTTCAGCACGCCCTCGGTCAGGAAGCCTGAGCCGCACAGCGGAATTTTGTCACGCAGGCCGGACGCGGCGTAGTCCTTGACGAACTGAATGGCACCGCCGCCGGCGAAGAAAGAACCGACTGCCTCGACCCCCAGGCCGCCGATCTGCGCCAGAACTGGTTGGAAATTGGTTTCGGGAAACGGCACGGTCAGCAGATGGGTCATTTCGGCGCCGCCGGCCCGCAGGCCGTCGCGGAACCCTTCGCCGGATTCCCTTCCGGCGGCATAATCCCAGGTCACCCAGGCGGCTTTCTTGATGCCGCGCGCGGCCAATGTCCGGCCCATCCCGTAAGCCGGCTGCCAGTTGCTGAACGACGAGCGGAACACATGCGGCGAACACAGGTCCCGCGTCGCGGCGACGTTGCCGGCGTTGGGAATGAACAGCGGAATTTCCTTGTCTCGGGCGGCCTGCACCAGCGCCATGACGACGCCGGAATGGACGGTGCCCAGCAGCACATCGACTCTGTCGCGTTCGGTCAGGCGGTTGACGTTGGCGGGCGCCTTGGACGGATCGGATTCGTCGTCCAACCGGATCAGGGTGACCGGGCGACCGCCCAGTTTGCCGCCATTTTCGGCGATCAGCAGTTCGAAACCGGCGGCGATGTTCTCACCCAACGCGGCGAAGGTGCCGGAGAACGGCAGCATCATGCCGATTTTCAGCGGCGCCGCCTGGGCGATGGCGGGGCAGCCGAACCCAGCGGTCAGCGCTGCGCCGGCCAGCATCGCCCGCCGTGAAACTTGATGCATGGTGGTCCCTCCCGTTATTATCAGCCGATCGGCGGCTGTTGATTGTCATGCATTATATCGCATGTTACCCCGCGCAGGGGCAACACAGCGGCAGGAACCATGATCGAAGTCTTTTCCACGCCAACCACCGATCGCTATTTCGAGGACTACACGGTGGGGGGCACCTACGTGTTGGGTTCCTTTCCCATGATCGAACATGAGATGATCGACTTCGCCAGCCACTATGACCCTCAGATGATGCACATCGATCGCGATCTGGCAGCGAAGGGTCCGTTTGGTGAGGTGATCGCCAGCGGTTGGCATACGGTCGGGCTGACCATGCAGCTTCTGGTCGAGCACTTCCTGCCGCACAACGGCCTGGCCGCGCCGGGGATCGATGAACTGCGGTGGCCTCGGCCGGTTCGGCCTGGCGACGTCCTGACGGTGCAGGCCACGGTTCAGCAGGCGCGGCGGTCTCGGACCAAACCGGATCGCGGGTTACTGCACATTCTGTTGGAGGCGCTGAACCAAAATGGCGAGGTGGTGATGAGCCTGAAGCCGATGAACCTGGTGCGGACGCGGAACCCGGTGGCGGCCCCCGCGCGTTAGCGCAATATCACCCTGACCGGAATCGCGAAGCGATCTTACGGTGATGACATTGCTCGCGAAATATGCCCCGTTGCGTGTTCACTCTACGTTAAGGCGCTCCGGGCGACCGACAGACCGGACATCCCTGTTTCGCCGGCGGAGCGGCCTTGTCTTCGGACGATCGCTGCGAGCAGGAGCACCAGCGGCACGGTGCTGACCGGAACCAGGAAATCCTTCAACAACATGACGATCGGAAACAATGTTGCCAGTATGAGTATCCCGATTTCGGCCGTGGTGAACGTCGCGTGGGTTTTCATCCGATCGTCGATGAACAGAACCATGGCCACCGTGACCATTGGCAAATCGTAGTAAAACGCGTGCGGGGTCGCCAGAATAGTGCCGGCCAGAAGGGCGGCGGCGGCCAGCCTGCCGGGATCGCGCCGGAAGGACCGCCAGACGATGACCGCCACGGCCGCCGCGACCAGCGCCTGCACGGCTCGCGCCGATGACAGCGGGACACCCAGTAGCTGCAAATTGGCCAGCACCGTCGGCCTGGATGCCAAGGGGATCGTGACGTTATCGAACATGTCCGCATAGGCCGGTAGCATGGCCAACCAGATCGACCAGATATCCCAGCCGAATGCGAACGTCGCGGCCGCGGCCATCACGATAACCGTTACGCAGGCGGCCCAGAAAGTAGTCCAAAGCCCGGCGGCTATCAGCGCGACCGGCACCAGGAACCCAAGCTGCGGCTTGTAGCTGAGAAGTCCGAGCAAAATTCCGGCAACGATGGGCCTGGGCCTGGCGAGGCGGATACCGGCGGTCATCAGGGCGGCCGCGAAAAACCCGGCCTGTCCGGCGAAAATCGTGGCGGTTGTGGCGGGTGCGACGATGAGACCAAGCAGGCAAAACGGCAAACGCGTGCAGGTTTTCCGAACGACCCAGACAAGGAGCGCCAGGGTTCCCAGCGTGAAGACGAGATAATCCGCTTCGTACTGTAGCAGGGCCAGCGGCCAAACCAGGAATATGAAGGTTGGCGGGTAGGGAAACGGGTACGTGTGGGCAGTGTCCATCCCAAGCTCGACCTGGCGGGCATGAAGAATGGCGAAATCGTATAGTTCGGCCACCGGATGCGTGGTGATGATTTTCGCGTATGACCAGAGGGCGAAGAAATCACCGTAGATCGGCAAATGTCCGGGCGTCTGTTCCCGGTAAGCGTCCCATGTGATCCGCGCATAGATAATCGTGAAGAAAGCACAAATGCCGAGCATCAGCGCACATAGATAGATGGTTTTCCGCTGATGCACGCGCCATCCGCTGATCGGTGTCCGATCCTGTAACGTTACGGTCAGTGCGATTGGCGGGATGGCGTTCACGGTCAGACTGGCCCCGGGTTCGATCGATTCAGCGGTTCATGCCACTTTCGTATCATAGACGGCTGTACGGTTAAAGCGTTCGTTGGGGGGCAAGCAAAGCGATCTGGGTCGCTTTCAGGGCAATCGGATTTGGCGTTGTCAGTGCGCCAAAGATCGGCGGCCTGGTCGATCCAGGCAAGAATTGGAAACCACGACTGAACAAAAATTGAAATCCCGGGGACGATGATTCAACCCGGGTCATTCGCCATCGCCGGTGTAGGGTCGAACGCCGCGGTTCCATTCGTGGACCGATTTATCTGTGTTCATTCGTGTCCATCTGTGGTTCCAATTTTTGCCTGGATCGAACAGGCCGCCAATGAGTGGCAAACCACCGGTGTATCAACGCGAAATGACAGGCATTATCGATCGTTCACCCGATTGCCGGGGCCTGTCGTCACAACCGCGTCCGGCGTTCCGATTAAACCGGGACGCCAATAACCCGCACATAGGCATCGAACATACAGCCCACCCGATGGCGGAATCCCCGCTCGGAAACGGTATCGGGGAGCAGATCGAATTGATCGTAAGCGGAATAGAAAAAATGGTTATACCGAGAAAATCACTAAAGCGGCGTCGATGGAAGCCGCGCAGTCGATAACCTGGAAAATGGTGCGCCCGGTAGGACTCGAACCTACAACCGAGCGGTTATGAGCCGCCAGCTCTAACCAATTGAGCTACAGGCGCGCACCAGCCTCTTAATGCCCGCACCGGCCGCCCCGCGTCAACGCACCCCTGACGCTTGCCCAAGGCAATCGGGTGAAGCAGGGATTTGAAACGCCCCCGTCTGAACCGCCCCCCGTCTGAACGCACCCGTCTGAAACGTCCGGATCTGAAACGCCCAATCGCCAAGACCCCAGGCACCCCCCAAAAAATACCGCCGCCAAATTTGAACAGCCAGATGCTGCCCGATTTGACCTACACCCTGCCCAGTCGAAGGCTGCCGGACAACGCCGTGCAGCTCCTTCGTCCTCCGGCACCCTCCGTGCAAGAAAATCCTTGGCCTGCCACCCGCGCCACAGACGAACGGCAACCCACCGGCAAGCAACACAACGAACATGTCCCGTGTCCCGCGCCAACCCTGGCAAAAGCCGGAAACCACGGTTCGCCACAGGGCTCGGTCGCAGATAGTGTCCGCCTCGCCAAAAGCCTCCATGCCCCGACAACCACCGCCAGCGCCCTGCTTGTCAGGCAGGGCCGCCAAACGCCCCCTACAATCGCCCGCCATCGACCACCCACACCTGACCGCTGCACATACGGCTGTCATCCGACGCCAGCCACAACACCATCCGCGCGACATCGTCGGGCATCACCTTCTCCTTCAGGCATTGCGCCCGCATCAGGGTCGCCTCAGCCTCCGGAGTCAGCCACAAATCGATCTGCCGCTGCGTCATGATCCACCCCGGGATCACGCAATTGACCCGGATGCCGTCGCCGCCCAAATCCCTGGCCATGCCTTTCGTCAGCCCCTCCACCCCAGCCTTGGCGGTGGTATAGGCCGGCATGCCGCCCTGGTTGGTATGCCAGGAAATCGAGCCGAAATTGACGATCGACCCGCCCCCTTCCGCCAGCATCATCGGCGCGACCGCCTGGATGGCGAAGAACTGATGCCGCAAATTGGTCGCCATCCGCTCATCCCAATACTCGACCGTAACATCCGCGTAGTGATGACGCTGGTCGTTGGCGGCATTGTTGACCAGGACGGTGATCGGTCCCAGCCGCCGGCCGATCTCCGCGATGGCAGCCTGAAGCCCTGCGATATCCGTCAAATCGCAGGGCACGAACAACGGCGGAGGCAGCCCCTCCCCAACCAATACCGCGATCAGCGACGCCGCCGCCGCCTCGGCGATGTCCAGAAAAGCCACGTTCGCCCCTTGCCGAACGAATGCGGCGACCTCTGCCGCCCCGATCCCGCTGGCGCCGCCGGTCACCAGCACCACCCGGTCGCGCAGACTGGGATAAACCGCGAAGGTCACGCCAGACGCTCTTTCAATTGCCGGATCACATCGTCCACCACCACGGCCTCCGATCCATCGATAGCAGAGATAATGGGATTTTCGTCCGGTCCGGGTTCCTCCAGCGTGGCGAACTGGCTGTCCAGCAGCGCGGGCGGCATGAAATGATGTTGCCGCGCCGCCATCCGTCCCGCGATCAACGCCTGCGATCCGCGCAGATATACCAGAACCATATCGGATCGATCGCCGATCAGGATATCCCGATACGCCCGTTTCAACGCCGAACACGCCACCACCGCCGACTGTCCCTCCGCCCGCAGCACGTCCTCCCGTGCGGCGATCGCCCGCAGCCACGGCCAGCGGTCGTCATCGGTCAGCGGCGTGCCCGCCTTCATCTTCACGATGTTGGCAGCGGGGTGAAACGAATCACCCTCCAGCAATACCCACCCTTGATGCCGAGCCACGCCGGCGGCAACGGAGGTCTTGCCGCTGCCCGAAACCCCCATCACAACAACGATTGTCACTTCTTGGCAGGCTCGACATGGCCGCCAAAGCCGAACCGCATCGCGGACAGGACCTTCTCCGCGAACGTGTGCTGCTGCCGCGACCGGAACCGCGTGAACAGCGACGCCGCCAACACATCCGCCGGCACCGCTTCCTCGATCGCCGCCTCCACCGTCCAACGCCCCTCTCCGGAGTCTTCCACCTCGCCCGAAAACGACGCCAACGCCTCGTCCTTGGCCAGGGCGTCGGCGGTGAGATCGAGCAACCACGACGTCACCACGCTGCCCCGCCGCCAAACCTCGGCGATGTCGCCCATGTTCAGGTCGAACCGTTCATCCACCGGCAGCGCGGTGGATGACTTGTTGCGCAGAATGTCGAAACCCTCCGCCATCGCCTGCATCATGCCATATTCGATGCCGTTATGGATCATCTTCACGAAGTGTCCGGACCCGACCGGGCCGGCATGGATATAACCCTGTTCCGCCCGAGGATCGCGCCCCTCCCGACCCGGCGTCCGCTCGATCGTGCCGATCCCGGGTGCGAGCGCGGCGAAAATCGGATCGAGGTGCTTCACCGCGTCGGCATCGCCGCCGATCATCAAACAGTAACCCCGCGCCAATCCCCAAACCCCGCCCGAGGTGCCGACATCGATATACCGCAACCCCTTCGCCGCCAGCGCCTTGCCGCGCCGGATGTCGTCTTTGTAATAGGTATTGCCGCCGTCGATGATGATGTCGCCCTTGGTCAGCAATCCCGACAGAGTGTCGATCGTGTCCTCGGTGATCTTGCCATGCGGCAGCATGACCCACACCGCGCGCGGCGATCCCGACAGCTTCCCAACCATATCCGCCAGCCCGCTGGCCGCCGTCGCACCCTCCTTGCCCAACGCGTCGATCGCCGCTCGGTTGGCGTCCCAAACGACCGAGGAATGCCCCGCCTTCATCAGCCGCCGCGAGATGTTCGCGCCCATCCGGCCCAGTCCGACCACGCCGATCTGCATTTCGAAAAACCCTCCATTGCTGTGCCCGCACCAGCGGGTCGGTTCGTCAGGCGCACCCTGCCACAGACAAGCGCGAAGACAACCCGCCTGCCGCACCCCGGTTGTCGCCGCCCAAGCTGGCATTGCCTTCAACGCCACAGGCGGCGCAGGGTTGTGCGGATCAGGTGGAGACAACACAATGACGATCGCACTGGCCGTCAACGGACGCGCTGTCACATTGGACGTGGACCCCACCACGCCGCTGCTGGACATCCTGCGCAACCATTTGAACCTGAAGGGATCACGCTACGGCTGCGGGCTGGAGCAGTGCGGCACCTGCATGGTCCTGATCGACGGCGAGGCGGCCTATTCCTGTGCCCGCGAAATCGGCTCCGTCGCCGGCGGTTCGGTGACCACCATCGAAGGCCTGGGCACGCCCGACCAGCCGCATCCGCTGCAAACCGCGTTCCTGCGGGAACAGGCCGGCCAATGCGGCTATTGCCTGTCCGGCATCATCATCAGCGCCAAGGCCTTGCTGGACCGAACTCCCCAGCCAACCAGGGCCGACATCGTGGCCGCCCTGGACAAGCATTTGTGTCGCTGCGGCACCCATACAAGGATCATCGCCGCGGTTCAAACCGCCGTTCGGATGGGAGTACCCGCATGAGCGACACCCTGCCGCTGAGCATCGTCAACAACCGCCGCATGGACACATGGCTGGGTTTCCAGCCCGATCGCTCCGTCAGGCTGGCCGTGGGCAAGGTGGAAATCGGACAGGGCGTACTCACCGCGCTGTCGCAGATCGCCGCCGAGGAACTGGACGTCGC
>JAYUEJ010000074.1:0-7497 GCA_043739265.1 Rhodopila sp.
ACGGGACTGTTCGCTCTGCCGGGACTGTCGTCAACGTTGGCAACACGGGCAAACCCGGCTGCGGTCGGAGCTAATCCATCGACAAACAGTACCCGTGCCTGAATCCCCGGGGGCAAGGATTTAGGATCAGCCTCGTGGGCGGGATGCCCGGACAGTCCGGACATCCCGCCTGGTCAGAGTTTTATGCGGCAGACGCCTGGCGGCAAGCCTTGCCGACGATAAACGCGACGCCTTCCGGGCCGATCTGTTCGGAGTGCATACAGCCGGCCAGAACTTCACAATGATCGCCGGCGCGGAATGTTTCCGGCTTGCCGTTCCTGGTCACCGTAATCTCGCCGCCCAGCACCATGATCCGAGCATCGAAGTCGTGCGCATGAAGGTCATTCGTGAGGCAGGCCTTTTGACCACCATGCACGACATCAAAGCCTTCTCTGCGCAGATCGCTCTCGAACGCCTCACGCGTGAGCGGCCCACCGTTACGGCGACGTCCGGCGACATACGCGACACCCTCCGAACCCACATGTTCAGCGTGCATACAGCCGGTGGGCACCATGTAGCACTGACCAGCCCGGAAGGTTTCCGACTTGTTGTCGCGTGTGATGGTGATTTCGCCGCCAAGAACCAAAACCTTGGCGTCGAAGTCATGGCAGTGGTTGGGATCAAGTTTGTTGGGCTTCAGACTGCTGTTAACGACCCGGTAGCCATCCTGTTGAAGTCCAGCTTCAAATTCGAGACGATCCATTGACGTTCTCCTGAGGATTTTTTGTCCAGCCGGCACCTGATTGCGGCATGATAGCTGGCCTATTCCGAATCCGGCCGCCGGTCAAGCTGATGGCCCGAGCCATGGGTGTGGCGCAGAATTCAAGGATTGCGCAGCACGGAAAATCCCACATCTTTTCTACAGAAATGGAAAACAAACTCCGCTCGGTGGGGTTCACCGAAATCTGATGTCGCCCGGCGGTGACCGTTACCTTCGTATCATTGACAGCCCCCACCAATCTCGCTGTACTGCACCTGCGTAAAAAGCGAGGGACATAATGAAAACCAACATCTTGCTGCCGCTGGTCGCATTGGTGGGAGTAATCAGCTTTAACGGGATTGCAAATGCGCAGGGGACCGCGACGGATGCCAAGGCCTTGCTTGCGAAGGCCGTGGCGGCAGTGAAAGCCGACCAGGCCGCCGCACTTACTAGGTTTGACGATCCGAATGGCGGCTTCAAGGATCGCGACCTGTATGTGTTCTGTGGCGACCTCAAGACAGGCAAGGCCCTTAACGGTTCGTTGAAGGGGACGGATTTGAAAACGGCGAAGGATTCAACGGGCAAGGCATTCGGTCAGGAAATGCTCGACAAGGCCAAAGACGGTGAGGTGGCAACCGTTGACTACATGTTCCCCAAACCGGGCACGACAGCTCCGGTCGCGAAGGAAGCCTTCATTGAGGGAATCGGAGCCATCTATTGTGGCGTGGGTTACTACAAGTAATGACTGGTTGCGTCTGACGCGCGGGCCGCCTCAGACCTTTGCCCGCTTCGGCAGCAGCGCCCGAAGAACTCTGGGGGTTTTGCGAAAATCCGGATTTTTGCGCATTGAAAATTCGATGATTTAAACAAAGAGGTTCTATCGCTGTTCATATGCCGGCAGTCAAAGCCGAAGCCGGTTGACCGGTGCGGGAAGCGCCTCATCGCGTCCCGTAGAACCGGTCCCCCGCATCCCCCAGCCCCGGCCGGATATACCCATTGCCGTCCAACTCCCGGTCGATCGCCCCGGTGAACACCGGCACATCCGGATGCGCCGCCGTAAAGTTGGCAATCCCCTCCGGTGCCGCCAGCAGGCAGACGAACTTCATCGCCGTCACCCCCGCGCCCTTCAACCGGGACGCCGCCGCCACCGCCGAATTCCCCGTCGCCAGCATCGGATCCACCAGAATAACCAGCCGCTCCGCCACATCGTTCGGTAGTTTCAAGTAATATTCCACCGGGCGCAGGGTGGCATGATCGCGATACAGCCCGATGTGTCCCACCCTGGCGGACGGAACCAAATCCAACATCCCCTCCAGAATGCCATTTCCCGCGCGCAGGATAGAAACGATACACAGTTTCTTCCCCGCCAGATGTTCGGCCTGCATCGTCTCCAACGGAGTCTCGATCGCGATCGTCCGCAACGGCAGATCGCGCGTGACCTCATACGCCATCAACAGGCTGATCTCCCGAGCGACCTGACGGAACATCGCCGTTGGGGTCGTCTTGTCGCGCAGCAGCGCCAGCTTGTGACGCAACAGCGGATGATCCAGCACGGTCACGTTCGGCATGAAAGTCGTTCCCCTAAATCACCCCGGCCAGCAGCGCGACGATCGCATTGGCGTCGGTCGCGCTGGGGTCGGTCGCATTGGCGTTGGTCGACGGAATGTTGGTAAACCCCAACAGCAGCCCTTGCCCACATTCATGCGCCATCGCCGACGCCGACAGCGCCGACGGTGCCAACCCCACCCCAACCGCCCGCTTCACCAGTTCGGTATCGTCCGCCGCGCCGGGAAACCGAGCCAGGAGGTGCAGACCGCCGGCCGTGGGTTCGACAAGAATTCGTTCGCCGAACGACGATTGCAACGCCAGGGCCAGATCGCGCCGCCGCTGGTTGTAAAGCGTCCGCATGCGGCGGATATGCCTGACGAAATGGCCTTTTTGCATGAAGGCGGCGACGATTTTTTGTTGCAGCACCGGTTGCCCCCGGGTCATCAGGCGGGACGCCCGCAGAAACGCCGTCGCCAATTCGGCCGGCACCACCAGATAGCCAAGCCGCAAGGCCGGAAACAATACTTTGCTGAAACTGCCCGCGTAGAGCACCCGTTGCCCGCGATCCAGACTTTTCAGTGACGGCAACGGCCGCCCGGCGGTGCGGAACTCACTGTCGTAATCGTCCTCCAGAATCCACGATCCGGCCTCCCCCGCCCAGGCCAGCAGCTCCTGCCGGCGCGGCAGCGATAGCGGCACACAGGTCGGAAAATGATGCGTCGGCGTCACCACCGCCAGTCTGGCCCGCGGCGCCGCGGCGATGCCGGACGCAACGCGCAGCCCATCGCGATCGACCCGCACCGGGACCACGCGCGCGCCGCCGGTTTCCAACGCCTGACGAGTCAAGGCATAGCCGGGGTCCTCGGTCCACACCGGATCGCCGGGCCGCAGCAGAACGCTTCGCACCAGCGCCAATGCGCCCTGGTATCCGGCGGTGATCAGCACCTGCGCGGCGGAACAGCGGATACCACGCGCGGCACCCAAATAGGTCGCGACCGCCTGGCGCAAGTCCAGCAGTCCGGCGGGGTCGGGCTCGGTTAAATCCGCGACACCGGCGGCCCGCGCCACCTCCACCGTCAATTTGGACCAAAGCTTGTGGGGAAATGCGTCCAAGGCGGGCAGACCAATTTGGAGCGGCAGCGGGGCCGCCCGATCCGTTGCCCGGTCGGGGTCGAACATGAACGGCGTGTGCTCCACCGCCTCGATCCGGATGCCCGCCGCACCGGACACCACCGTGCCGGCCGATCCGCGGGTATCGACCGCACCTTCGCTCGCCAGCATCGCGTAGGCGGCATCGACGGTCCCGCGCGCGACATTAAGCTGTGCCGCCAGAGCGCGGGCCGACGGCAGCCGCGTGCCGGGGACCACCTGACCGGTGGTGATGGCGGCCCGCACCCCGCCTGCGATTTGCAGGAAAAGCGGGTTGTCGTCGGTGAAGTCGAGCGGGAAATCGATCGCCATGGACCAGTCAATTCGTCTGCTTTTTGTCCGCCACGCTATGCCACCTTGGCGCTCTCTAAGCGAGTCTGAAACGAAGAGACCCGCTCGATTCCAGGAGCGGAGGGACCACGATTACGGTTGATCCTGGACGTTGGGTGAACAGCGTCACCCGATGCGCAACGGGCAAAAAGCTCAGCGATGGCCAGGAAGCTTTTACTTATGGCGAGACTGGTTACTGATGAGCGCGCCAGGGATGGGCGGGCAACCCGAACCCCGGAACCGACCCTGGCCAGCGTTCGGTTCAAATTTTCCGCGGCAGATGGCCGGATTTGCTGAAAGACTGGCGCCTGATGGGGCGGGCGGGCGCCGACAGCGCGGGACGCGGCGCTGGGATGACAGGCATTGAACGCACGAAAATCACCTTCGGATCAAGGCGTCGTCAACCGCATTTCCGGCCTTGATGCTGCGGATAATCGTGATGTCCCGCGGTTTGAACTGGCTCCTTCGCCAGATGGCGAGCCTTGGGGCGCAATTCCGGATTGTCTCGCCGCCTATCCGAGAACGACCCCGATCGTCGCCGGCGTTATCGTGGTGCCGATTGGAAACGTTGCCGAGGGGTTGCGCCACGTCAGAAAACACGCGGCAAATATCGCAAAATTCCACGGCGGGATGTCGGTTGAGGATTACATTTGCAATGTTCTACGCCGTTTTCAGGCGATCTATCTTCAGGAAAATGGCTCGCTGATGTTAATCAGAACGAATGGCGTCCGAAAATGTGCGGTGGTTTCACCAGTCGTTTGGGGCGGCGTTACGGTTTATAAATTGATAACCGCTTATCCGCTTCCGCGAGAGCCGGATTTCGCCAGGCGCAAAGCCGTCCGATTAACCTTCAAATGATGTGACACTGCACGGGCACGCGCGAACCGCACCACGGGCCTGCAAAACCGTCCCCTTACTCCAAGGCCTTGAATGCTTGAAGGCCGTTATCCGACGCATCAAGTGCAGTGGCCTCTTTGGGCGCCAGGGGCAACGCAGTGTCGCACGCTTAGGTGGGCGTTTGGGCCGGCTAAGTCAAGGATGTTGAAAACAGACCAGCGCAACCCAGCGCGTCAGGGCTGCTATTATCCACAATGGCGGCCAATCGCGACCAACTGTATCCCGATCCCTGGCGACGACCCTGGCCGCATGGTCTATCCTGCCGCCGCAACCATGACCGAGGACGTCCATGGCGACAGGATCGGAAGCGCTTCGCGTGCAGGTCGGCATCGCCACCGACGCGGGCACCCGCGACCGCAATGAGGACTTCGCCGCCTGCCTTCCGCCCGAAACCGGCCGCCCCGCCTTGTTGGCCGCCATCGCCGATGGGGTGGGCGGTGCCAAGGGTGGACGCGTCGCGGCCGAGACCGCGGTGCGGTCGTTCCTGGACGCGCAGGACGAACTCAATCCACTGCGCGGTGTCAAAGCCAACGCCGTCACGGCCCTGGATTCGATCAACCGCTGGCTCTACACCCAAGGCCACGCCGACTCGGCGCTGCAAGGCATGGCCTGCACGTTCACCGCGCTGATCCTGCGCGGCCGGCAAATGCACCTTGTCCATGTCGGTGACTCACGGCTTTACCGTTTGCGCGACGGCAGGCTCGTGCGCCTGACCACCGACCACGTCCCGCCCCGGTCCGCCATGCGCAACATGCTGACGCGCGCGCTGGGTGCCGAACCGGACATCCGTATCGATTATGAGCAAGAGGCCGCCCGCGCCCACGACCGATATCTGCTGTGCACCGACGGCGTGCATGGCGCCGTGTCCGACCGCGCCATCCGCGACGAACTGGACCGCCGCGACGCCCCCGAGGAAACCGCCCGCAAACTCGTCGAAACCGCGTTGCAGGCCCGCATAGGCGACAACGCCACGGCGCTGGTGGTCGATGTCGTCGCGCTGCCGGATGCCGATCAGTTCGACCTGCAATCCGCGGTCAACGCGCTGCCGATCATTCCAGCCCCGCGTGTGGGTGCCACCATCGATGGCTACGTGCTGGAGAAAATGCTCTCCGACGGCCGCTACAGCCGCGTCTTTCGGGCCACCAGCGAAGCCGGCCAACGCGCCGTGATCGTGAAATTCCCAAAGCCGTCGGCCGGCGCCGAACCGGTCCTGAGGCTGGCGTTCCTGCGCGAATTCTGGATCGCCGCCCGCCTGCGCAGCCCGTGGATCGCCGAGGTCATCGAAACCCCGCTGGAAACCCGCTCCGCCCTCTACACCGTGATGCCGTTCTATGCGGGCGAAACCCTGGAACAACGCCTGCTGCGGCGTCCGCGGGTGACCCGCACCGAGGGCATCGCCATCGCCACCAAACTGACCAAGGCCGTGGCGGCGCTGCACCGCGCCGGCGTCATCCACCGCGACATCAAGCCGGAGAACGTCATCCTGCAACCGGACGGCGGCCTGAAACTGCTGGACCTCGGCGTCGCCCGCTTGCCGAATATCGAGGATTTTCCCGCCAGCACCGTCCCCGGTACCCCCAGCTATATGGCGCCCGAACTGATCGAAGGCCAACACGGCAACGAAAAATCCGACATCTTCGCGCTGGGAGTCACGCTGTTCCGCATGTTCACCGGGGCTTATCCGTACGGTGAAGTCGAAGCCTTCTCCCGCCCACGGTTTACCCGCGCGCCGGCGTCCGTGGCGGAACTGCGGCCCGACCTGCCGTCCTGGCTGGATCAGGTGCTGCTGCGCCTGATCGCCGTGCGGCCGGCGGACCGGTTCGACGATGCCCTGGAATGCATCTTCGCGCTGGAACACGGGGAACTTCACGCTGCCCCCGGCCCACCGCGCCGCCGGTCGCTGGTCGAGCGTGACCCGCTGCGGTTCTGGCAGACGGTGTCGGCGGTGTTGGCGCTATTATTGTTGCTGCTTGCGGTGTGGCGGTGATTGCCCGGGCGTCACGGGGCCGGCTGTGACATTCGGAAAATGCCAGTCTCCGCCTCAGTCGAATGCCATGAACAACGCCTCGGCCACCAGCGCCGGCTTCTCGCTGCCCTCCAGCTCCACCGTGCTTTCGAATGTCATCCGAACCCCGCCCTTCACGTCCTCCACGCCTTTCAGCACATAATGCAGCCGCACCCGCGACCCGGACGGCACCATCGAGGTGAAACGCACCTTATTCGTCCCGTAGTTGAGCGCCCGCGACGTCTTTCGAATCCGATACACGCTGTCCCCCAGCCGCGGCAGCAGCGACAGCGTCAGGTAGCCATGCGCGATCGTCTTGCCGTTCGGCATCTCCCGCTTCGCCCGTTCCACATCGACATGGATCCACTGATGATCCCCGGTCGCGGCGGCGAATGCATCGATCATCGCCTGATCGACCAATACCCATTCACTGGTGCCCACCGGTTTGCCGATATAGGCCTTCATATCCGCCGGACGTTCTACTTCAAGCATGCTGTTGCCTCCTGTCTTGCCCCACTATGCGACACTCTTCCGAGTCTGTCGCCAGGGGTGTAACATCGTCCCACAGCCGCATCAGGCCAAGGGAGTCACGCCCATGGGAAATCCAGCCCTATCGCCGCGCCAGGCCGCGTTTCGTGCCGATTTCCGGTCACGCATCGCTCCGGCCTACGCCGGATGGGCGCATGTTGCCCTGATCTTCAGCCTGGGCGCCGCCGCGATCTGGTATTGCAGCCGGCAGATCGCGCACCCGGCCTGGTATGAGTTCGTGGTGATCCGGATCGCATTCGCCATTTCCAACGCCTTCGAGTGGTGGATCCACAAATATGTC
>JAYUEJ010000075.1:0-2484 GCA_043739265.1 Rhodopila sp.
TATTTTTCCCAGCGGCTGGAGACGCTGGCACTGACCTCGTTTCTCGGTTGGAAATAAGCCGAGGTGCGCGCCAGCGGTTGGGCGGCGGTATAGAAGTAAAACGGGTTGAAGGCGCTGTAGAGGTAACCGCCGGTCACCTGAAATTTTGGCCCACCGGCAGAGAACGACGCATCCGCCATGCGGATTTGCGCGGTGCTTTTGTCCAGACGGGTGCGATAGGTCAGGTCGAGCCACGGCGCCGGCGTGAAGGTGCCCCGTGCCACGATGTCGGAGACAGGGTCGCGCAACCCCGCGCCGGCAGGGAACAGATTATTGCGCGCGGTCTGGTAGGATTGTCCGACCAAGGTGTCGAGCATGGTGCCGCCCAGATACCAGGCGCTGTGCAGCGCGACGTTCAGCCTTGTGCCGCCGTCCAGCCGGTCGATGCCGTTGAAACGGTTGATCGCGAACAGATTGGTGTCGTTGAACTCGAACGCGAAACTGTCTTCGTTGGGCACCCGCGCGATCTGGCTGTCACCGGTATTGGGCGAGACCACGAGCTGCGCCATCGGTTCGATGACCTGGGTTCCCCAGGCGCCGGCGTCGCGCATGAAGGGCCAGCGGAAATCCAGGGAGGCGCCAGCCTGCCCGGTGCCGAGGGAGACATTCCGGCGCGGACCGAAATTTGGCTGGTGCTGGAAGCTGGAAGCGTCGTAGCCCGCCGTGTCGCCGTGCAGCGTCAGTTTCCAAAGATCGCCAACCGGTCCCTGAAACGGGCGTTCCCAGTTCATCGTCAGGCTGGCGCGCCTGGTGTTGGTGCCGTCATAGCGCACGATGTTGAACAGGCCCGCATCCAAGGACAGGCGCCCCCCCAGCCGATCCGGCTCGCCAGTGAAGCTGTAGATGTACCTGGGCGCGACGACGGGCAATTGCGCGGTCGCGACGGCGGTGCTCAAGGCTTGGTAGCCCTTCAGGTCCAGTCTTGAATACGATCCCTGGCCGAAGCCTTCCACGTAGATGTTGCTTGACAGGATATAGGCATCGCCCGTCAGGCCCAGAAGCAAATGCTGGTTCAGCACGAATTTGGACGACGACGCGCGGTTGATGTCGAACCCCCAGCGCCAGTTATCGTCGATGGCGAACTGGCCCTTGCCGGAGAAGCTGCCTTGCGGGGCGCGGTCCTGGTATCCGGCGGCCACGTTGACGGACAGGGTGCCGTCGTTCAACCGGAGCCGGTATTTGGCATCCACCACGCCGCCCGTGCGCGTCGTCGCCATGGGCGTGATCGTCGCGTCGGATTTGCCGTCGATCACCCAGTAATATGGCTGCGCGTAAAACCCGCCAAGGCTCGATGACAGGCCGAAGCTGGGGGGTAGCAGGCCGGATTGCCGGGGTACCGAGGGATCCGGATGCCAGAAGAAGGGCGCGTAGGCGACGGGGATACCATACATGCGCATCACCGCGTCGCGGTATTCGATGGTTTTGTGTTCGGTGTCCTGGACCGCCGACGCCGCTTCCAACTGCCACAGCAGCGGGCGTTCCGGGTGCTCTTTGCAGGAATCGCAGACGGAATAAACGATCCGCGACAATTCGTTCAGCGCGCCGCCGGTCCGGCGCATGCCATTGGCGGCGAGGCGCGCGTTATGTTCCATCCGGCCGCCGATGGTCTTCAGGATGCCTTCGCTCATGTCGCGGTTCAGTTCGGCGTATTGGGCGAACAATGTCTGGCCGTTGGTTTCGACCAGCACGACATTGCCGGTCGCCACGGAGACGCCGCTGTTGCGGTCGAAGGTCATTTGGTCGGCGCGCAGGATGCGCCCGGCTTGCCAGGCCTCGACATGGCCTCGGGCGGTGACAATCGCGCGTTCGCGGTCGTATTCCACCTGGTCGGCGGTGAATGTCACGGGCTCGTCGCGTCCAGGGGCGGGGGTGGACGTGGCCGGGGCTGGCGCCGGCTGTCCCAACCGCGCCCGCGCCGGCGTGGCGGTGGAGGTCGTCAATGGTCCCTGGTGCGCCCTCACGGCCGCGGCGGCCGCCGGCTGCCCGGTCTGCGCCCTTGCCGGCGCGAGACTGAGAGCCGCCAGCGCGGCGGCGAGCGGGATCGACCGGGCCAGATAGCGAAGCGAGCGAGTCATGTTCAGCCGTCTTCCGTGTGTAACAGCAACGCCACCGCCAGCATGAGGCCCGCGGCGGCTGGTGCCCAGGCCGCGAGGGGAACGGGAAGGGCGCCGGATTGGCCGAATTCCTCGGCGACCTTGGAAATCACGAACAGCGCGAAGCCAACGGATACGCCGCCGCCGATCATTTTGGCGACACCGCCCCGGCGTGTCGGGCGCATGGAGAATCCAGCGGAGACCAGTGCCATGGTGGCCGCGAGCAGGGGAAGCGCCAGCAGCGCGTGGAAATGCAGCCGGTGCCGGACCGAGGAAAAGCCCGATCTTTCCAGCACCGCGATGAAATCGGGCAGTACCCAAACGGACAACGTGTCCGGCGCGGCGAAGCTGT
>JAYUEJ010000076.1:0-7483 GCA_043739265.1 Rhodopila sp.
GCTTCTGGCCAGCACAAGCCCCTCACCCGAACGCGGTGTGCCGGCAAACCCCCAGCCATTGTCGATTACCGCCAGCGTCGTACAGTCCTCGTCGCTCACCAGCCGAACCGCGATACGCCCGTTGGGACGACCCTTCATGCCATGCTTGACGGCGTTGCCGATCAACTCATGGGCGCTGCGCAGCACGGTTTCCCTCAGCGACGCCGGGCAGCATCCACGCACCGACACGCCGATGCGAATGACCTGATCGGAGTCGCGCATCATATCGACGATCGCCCCCGCCAACCGGCGCAGCCGTTCGGCCATCGACCCCGGCGCATCCGTCAGACCGAACAACGCGTCGGAAATCGTGGCCGATAGACCGATTCGATATTCCAGTTCGCGGGCAATCTTTTCGCCCGCCGGCGTATCGCTCAGGCCCGGAGATTCGGCGATCAACCCCAGAATGCGCTGTAACGTGTTCTTGGTGTGATGCCGCAATTGCCGCAGGTCGATGTCCTGTTCGGCCTGTTGCGGTTCAATCGCTGCATCGTCGGCCATTTTCAAGGACGACCGGATGGACGCTCGCGGCCGAACGGTCAAGAGCGGTCGGGGCGTCTCGGACCGGAATGCGGCTACGTAAGACATACGAGAAACCTCATGGTTTCGATGCACCACCGATGGCGGCCATCTACCCTAAGCAGCGAAGACTTAAGACAAGGTTAAGGGCGGGTGCTGCTGCGATCCAAACCGTATGTGGGAAAATTTCCCACGTCAATCGAATTTTGTTTTCTTGTGGGTATTTTTCCCACATAGGTCTGTGCTAGATCCTTTTCGGTAAGGAAATTTCAACCGCACGATGCCGCCATCCGATCGCCCGCAACCCGTGTTGCCCGCCCCGCTGCTGAAAGCGGCGCGCAGGTTGTTGCGGCCCTTGGTGCGCCTGATGATGCAAAGCGGACTGACATTTCCGGTCCTGGCCGAAACGCTCCGCCGCCTGTTCGTGGAAATCGCGGCCCGGGATATCCTGACCGACCCGAAGACACGCACCGACAGCCGGATCAGCCTGCTGACCGGCGTCCATCGCAAGGAAATCCGCCGCCTGCGGGAATTGCCGCCTGATCCCGTGGACGCACCCGACATCGTCACCCTGGTCAGCCAGATCGTCGCCCGCTGGATCGGCGGCGCCCCGTTCACCGACGCCCAAGGGCGGCCCAGACCGTTACCCCGGGTCGCCACCGCGGCCACTGATTCAGACGCGCAGGCGGAACCGTCGTTCGCCGACCTCGTCGCCTCGGTCACCACTGACATTCGACCGCGAGCCGTATTGGACGATTTGCTAGACCACAACGTCGTTTTCATGGACGCGCAGGATCGGGTACAGCTAAATGACGATGCGTTCATTCCCCGTCCGGGTGGAGAGGAGCAGTTGTTTTATTTCGCCCGCAACCTGCATGATCATGTCGCCGCCGCGACCGCGAACATCAGCGCCGCGGGGACAGCTTTATTTTTGGATCGTAGCGTTCATTACGACCGTTTGACGCCGGCGCAGGCACAGGCGTTACGCGAATACGCCCGCGCCGCCGCGATGCGTGCCTTGCTGGACGTCAACCGGCGGGCGTTGGAACTGACCCGGGAATCCGCCTCCGGGCCGGGCGGTGATCCCGAACAGCGAGTCAATTTCGGGGTCTATGTCTTCGACGAACACCCGCCTCCGCCCGCCGGAGGCGAAGCATGAGGCGCCTTGTTCCGCTCGTTCTGCTCGGTCTGCTGACAGCGTGCGTGACGTTGGCACCGCAACCCGCCAGCCAGGCGGTATCGGTCAGCGCAACTGAACCGGACGATCGGGACGCCGGCGTCGGCCAGATCGGTCCCAATGGCGGCCCGCTGGTCGCGGATCCATTGGTCTCCGACCGGGGCATCGGCGGCACTGGGGGACCAGCGACAGTTTCCGCCACCAGCCAGATTGCCGACCGGGGCATCGGCGGCACGGGTGTCGTTGGCGTGGTGACCGGCTTTGGGTCGGTCTTCGTCAATGGGCTGGAAATTCAATACGATAAAACAGCTTCAGTCGATATCGATGGCGCCAGGTCGTCCGTCGCGGCGCTGCGGGTCGGCCAGCTTGTGGCGATCCGCGCCGAGGGTTCGGCGAATGCCCCGTTTACCCGTACAATCTCGGTGCGCAGTGAGGTTGTTGGCCGGATCGAAGGCCTGGAACTCGGTTCGGGCATGCTGACCGTGGCCGGCCAGGCGGTTTCGATACAACCGGGAACCTGGGGGGCCAACCAATTCGGCCTCGGCGACTGGGTGAAGGTCAGCGGCTTGCGGCGTCCGGATGGAACCGTGCTGGCCAGCCGGCTGGACGGCGCGCCGGCGGGGACGCTTTTTGTGCGGGGGCAAGCGGTACACGCCAGCGGCGAGCTGCGAGTCGGCAGCCTGGTGCTGGGCGGAACGGCGGCTGCGAATGTACAGCATGGCCAGTTCGTTATCGTATCAGGTGACTACGCGGCCGGCCGAGGCCGTGTCAGTACCGCCGCGTCCGATACGTTGTCCGCCAGCCCGGCCGATTATTTCGGCGCATCGACCAACCACATGATCGTGCAGGCGTTCGTTCATCCGGAAATCGGCACCGTGTCCATCAATGGTGCGAAAATCCGATCCGCGGCCGTTGTGTCCGGCCAGACGGGCCACGACGGGATCGCCGTGGTCTCGTTACAGCGAGGGGCGGATGGGTCCTATGTCGCATCCGATGTGCGTTATGCCGGGTATCGAACCCAACCCAGCCCGAGTGCGCTGGGTGGCGGCCGCCCCGGCCGGGGCGATAGTTCGCAGCATGCAGGCCATTCGCAAGCGACCTCGCCCCAGGCAGACCAAGCCGAAAGCGGGTCCTTGGCCACCCCGAATACGGCGGCGGCACCGTCTGCCGGCGCGCTGAACCCGGTAACTCCGTCTGTCGCCCCTACCGCCGAACCGGTCATCGCCGCTCGGGCCGTGACGACGCTTTTGGCTCCGATGACAAACCAGACGGCAACGTCGTCGGCGGCGGCTGCCTCCAAGGCGACGGTGCAAACCGCGGCGTCCGCGGCGACCGCCACGCCCATCCTGACCACACCGATTGTGACCACGCCGATCTCTGTCGCACCGATCTTGATCACCCCCGTCTCCAGTCCGGCAACGGTGACGCCGGTGGTCTCCACGCCAGTCACGGCAACGGGGTCCATCGTCCCCTTGTCCGCAACGCCTGCGCTGACCGTGACGCCGGTTCTCACCACACCCGGGGTGGTTCCTCTGTCGGTTCCATCCGTCGCACCAGGCGTGGTCGTTCCGATCCTTGAGAGTATAACGAGTCCCCAAATCGTTTCTACGGGTCCGGGATCATTGTTCGGAACGTCATCGAGGCCGTCGCTGCTAAACGGCAGGGGTCGTTCCGACACCGGCGATACATACGTTGCGGCCAGGGTGCGACTGCATGAGGCCGTTGAGGGGCGCGTGCATGAACCTGCACATGCCGTTATCATCGGCCGTTCGACGTCGGGTCCGACGATCAATTTGCTGACCGGGGCGGTGACGTCGGTGGCGTTAGGGATGGTATCCTCCCACCCGGCCATTACCCGCCTGGTGCCAACCCGGGAGGGCACCAAAAAGGCGGACTCCGACCACAAAGGCCCAGTCCAGGGGGGCAACACCCGAACCGTCTCGACCCCGGGGGTCATTACCCAACCGGCCACCACCCAAGGGACGATTGTCCTCCGGGCCACCACCGGCAATGCTACGACGACCGGGCCGGCCGGGGTTCCCGCTTCATTGTCCTCAGCCGGGGCACGCAGCCGAGCGGCGACAATCGGGACGACCTCCGGCAAGGCGGCGGTTGTTGGCGGGGGCGGGTCGCACCACCATTGACAGGGGGCGCTGCCTTAGGCCCGCATTAATTGTCCGGCCCGATGCCGAACCAGAACCATCACGTCATGCATATGGCTGCGCAACGCTGCCAGCCGCGATCGCAGGCGGTGGTAGAATGCACCGCGGTCCGACACCGCCGCCGCGTCACGCGGGACCCGGTTGGCATCCTCGGTCGCGGTTAACCCGGTCCAGTTGCGGACCAGCGGCACGCTTCCGTACGGCTCATGCAGCGTATTGCCGTTAACCGTGATGGCACTCGCATCACCGCTGACCAGCACCGCGCCCGGCCGTTCGGCCGCCCCGGGGCTCAAATCCACCGTATTGTGCGCGAACGACAGCACGCCCCCGACCACCGACACCAAAGGTCCGGACATCGCCCCGCCTTCATCGGCCAATCGGTTGTCGTCCAACTCGGTCCGCCGCGCCCGCGACGCGATATGGTCGCCACCGCGCGCACCGCGGAACGATGAGTGCTCGATCCGCAATAAATCCAGCGAACCGGCCACCACGGCATGGGTCGCCTGCCCGTCCCAACTGACTCCGTTGCCATCGAAGTCACAGCCCGAGATGCGCAGGCTGCCACCCTGCCCGCCGGCCAGGATGCCGATCTGGTTGTTGATGAAGCGGCTGTCGGTCACCACCAGATCGCGGCCCTCGGCGCGGATGCCGGCGCCATTGCCATCCATGACCCGAACCCGCGCGAAACTCAGCGCGCCGATCGTCACCCGATCGCCCTGGATCACGAACGCCGCCTTCCCCAGGCACGCCCGGTCGGTGATCACCACGCCCGGCCCGGTGCCGACGATGGTCAATCCACTGGCCCGCCACAACGCACAATCGTAATAAATGCCGGGGGCGATCGTCACCGTGTCGCCATCCCGGACCACCGCGGCGGCGTCGCTGGGTGCCGCGAAGGCGCCGCCAGGACCCACATCGAGTACCCGAGCCGCCGGCTGGCCGACCCATGCCAGGGGCAACATAGCGGCGACGCCGAGGCGGCAAACCTGCCGCAAGCCTGTCATTTCACCGAACCATCGCCATGCAACGCCCTGGCATTGCCTTGCAGCGTGTTGCCCCGCAACGACGCCTCGGTCGCGGTCACATTGTTCACGAGGTATGACGTATAGCTGCCTTCAACCAGGAACACATTGCCCTCGACCACGATCTCCGGCGTGGGCTGACTGACACCCTCGGCGCCGATCATGATCGCCGCGGAGTGGTTCTGTGACCGCGGGCCTTTCTGGATATGCGTGTCGCGCACCAGGACCGCGCCGCCATTCGGCACATCGACCGAGAAACTGGCCGTTCCGAACGCGCCATCGGCGATGTCGCAGCCGACGATCTCCGTCCGTTCCGCACGCGACTTGATGTGGTGGCCCTGCCGCGTTTCGAAGAACCGGGTTCGTTCGATACGCAGCAAACCGATTCTGCCCACATAGATCCCATGCGCGCAGCCGCCGCGACCCGCGCAGGAGCCGTTGCCGATGAATGCGCTGTCCCTGACGATGATCGTGCGCCCGGGCAGTGCCCCGGCGAGAATGCCGTCCTCATCGTCAACAAACCGCACATGTTCGACTGTCAGATCGCCGCCTTCGGCTCGGATTCCGGCGCCGTTGAAGTCGCCGACATGGGCGTTGGTCAGTGCCAGGGCGCGAATGACGATGGCGTTGCCGCGGACGATGAACAGCGCCTTGCCGTCGCACGGCGTACCGGTGATGATCGTTGAATCGGCACCTTCGCCCTCGATCGTGAGGTTGTCGGCCGTCCAAACCGCGCAGTCGGAATAGGAACCGGCGCTGATGGCGATCCGGTCGCCATCTCGCGCTACGGCGGCGGCGGCCGAGGGTAGCGGGAACGGCTTGCCCGTCCCAACCTCCAATGTTGCCGCCAACGCCAAACCCGGCAGGCCGGCGGTCGCCAGTGCGGCGATGATGACCCAACCGCCGACCTTCGCGACGATAGGGTTGCACCTTGGGGATGAAGCTGGCGACAGGTCAGGACACTCCTTGGTTTCGAAAAAGAGGCTTATCGCGCTCAGATATCTGGCAAGTCCGGATATCATGATGGTAAGGGTGATTGTGCGGCAACCTCGCAACTATCTCGCGACCGGAGCGGATTGAAACAACCATGCGCGTAAGCAGGCCCGCCATGACCGGCGTTTGGTCACCCGGATCGCCGCGAACACGTCGGCGGGCGTGACCGGATTGGCCAACACGCACCCCGGGGCGCTTGTCGCCGACCGCCCGGTCTGGCTTTGCCTCGGCTACCTCGCGGTGATGCTTTACGCGAGTACGGTCATTGGTCCGGTTGGACCCAATTTCGTCCCTTTGGATCCCGCCGAGGCGTTGCACCACTTCCTGGCCACGCGGTTGGTCAGCAACGGGTCGGACCAAAGGGCGGATTGGGTCGGCAATCTGCTGATGTTGATTCCGTTCGGTGGCCTGGTCGCCGGCACGATTTGGCCGCGCCGCCGCCGGCTGCAACTGCCCGCCGCGATCCTGGCATTAATGATCTGCGCGACCGCCATCCTGGCGATCAAGTATCTGCAATTGTTTTTCCCCCCTCGCACCGTCACCCTCAATTACATCGTCGCCCAGGGTGTCGGGGCAATGATCGGTGTTGGCGGTTTCGTTGTGTGGCATGGGCGGATTGGCCCGTCGGCCAGCCGGCAAGATCCCGTCGCGGCGCTGGTTATGGTGCTGCGGCTCTATACCGCGGGGCTGCTGATCTTCCTGCTGATGCCGTTGGATTTCGCGCTGAACGCCGAGGATCTTTGGTCGCAGGCCGACCGCCTGCCGGATACGGTGCTGGCATTGCCGGGCGCCGGGCGTCCAGTCGTGGTGCGCGTGGGCGTCGTCATTATGGCCGCGGCGGCGTTCATTCCGGTCGGCATGCTGCTGGTCTTCGTCAAAACCGATACCAACCAGGTCCGGCGCAAACCCTGGCCCGCCACAGCGCTCGGTCTGGCACTCACGACCGGGGTTTTCCTGCTCTCAACGCTGGTTATGGGCGCCACGCCGACGCTGGCGTCGATCCCGCTTCGAACCTGTGGCATCGTGATGGGAGTCGTGGCGCTGCGATGGCTGGTGCGCCAGGATATGACGCGGTTGCGCCTCAGGCTTCGCGGGCTGGTGCCGTGGATGGTGGCGCCCTATCTCCTGGCGCTGCTACAGGTCAATCAGGTGCTGTCGCTGCACTGGCAGACACCGCACGACGCGATCGCCGCCGCCTATCCGTTGGGCATACTGCCGCTGTTCGATTATTATATCGTTTCAAAAGCCGCGGCAGCGAAAAACATCGTCGGACACGTTCTGTTATACCTGCCGATCGGCGTTGCCCTGTGGTTGCGCGATGGAAGTCCGGATCGGGCCCAATGGGGCGGCCGAGCGTTCTTCTGGGCGGCGGTGTTGGCGTTCGGCATAGAAACGGCACGCTATTTGCGACCCGGCCTGGAAGGCGACATCAACGCCGTGGCGGTCGCAGGGTTGGCTGCCATGCTGGCGGAGCGATCGATGCCGGCGGTTTGGGCGATGCTGACGACGCTCGCACGCCAATCCGCTCCGTCCGACGCCGGATCAGGCTTCAAAAGACACTGGGACAGCCG
>JAYUEJ010000077.1:0-7467 GCA_043739265.1 Rhodopila sp.
ATCGGGCATCGCGTAGGTGCCGGCATTGGCGCTGACCGCGACCGCCACATTGTCCCGGTAGCCAAACGACAACATGCGGTGAACGTATTGTCCGCCGGCCGAGTGGCCGAACAATCCGTAGCGTTGCGTGGTGGTGATGCCCTGGTCTTGCAAGGCCTGGAACAGGCGTGTGTCGATGCCGAACGTCCATTCCTCGCGGGGATTGGGCGTGCCGTCTTTCGCGTGCAGGTTACCGAAGTTGTACCAGAGGTATTCGGGGAAGCTGGCCTCGGGGAACTCGATCGCGATGATCAACATCCCTTCGGCATCGGCGTGCGGCAGCCAGTAGTCGCGGTAATCCCGGCCGTTGCGGGCGACACCGTGGTGGACGAACAGCACGGGTGTTCCGGAATGCCATGCAAGGGGCCGGGCAGCGTGGAGGATCAATTGCCGGTCCGGGAACACGGGATCGAACCAGGGCAGCGAGGACGCGCCCGGGGTCGCGATCAGCGAGGACAGATCGGTCATCGGCGGAGCGGGAGGGTTCGGCTGGCCATGCGGCATCGTAGGCGTGTTGGCCTCGATCGCAAGCGATCTGCGTCGATGGCAACCCTTGCCCGCGCGCCAAGGTGGGTCGATGCCAGAGCGGCTGGTGCATATTGGCGGGTATCAGCGCTTCCGGAGAACCGCCCAACCAAGATGAGAACCGCTGGCGTCCCAATTGAGCGCTTGCTGGATTTCGAGCAAATGGCATATATTGCCAATAGACCATTCCAGAACGGAGCGTCTGTTGCCCACACGCAATGTCATGCTGACCGACCAACAGGCGGGAATGATCGAACGGCTGGTGCATACCGGCCGGTACCAAAATGCCAGCGAAGTGCTGCGCGACGGATTACGGCTGGTGCAGCAACGCGAGGCCGAGGACGAAGCACGCCTCGAAGCGCTCCGGCAGGCGGCTAGCATCGGATTGGCCGATTTCTCCGAGGGCCGCTATCGCAGTTTCGCCGACGTTGACGCGCTGCGCAGCCAACTGGCCGTCCGAACCGGGAAGGTGCTGGGCAAGGCGTCTGAGTGAAACGGCGCGCTTGGACCGTCCGGCTTTCGGACACGGCCGAAGCTGACCACGACGATATCCTGCGCTGGACGTTGAAGCGGTTTGGCAGGCTGCAGGCTAACTCGTACGCGGCTTTGTTAGCCGAGACGCTGGCCCGTCTGGAGCGCGGTCCAACCATCGCTGGGACGCGACAACGCGAGGAAATTGGTGCGGGTTTGCATACGCTGCATGTCGGACGTCGTGGACGGCATCTCATAATGTTCCGGATCGGCAGTGAGTCCAATCGGACCATCGACGTGTTGCGTATTCTGCACGATGCGATGGACCTCGCTCGGCATGGGCCGGAGGAGGATTAAATGCCGCCTCCGCGATCTCGCGTCAGGGCTGATCCGCGAGCAAACCATCATGACCTGCCAGGGCGGAATCCGAATGCTCTTGTCCCGCCCGAGCCGTTCGAACCAGGCCAGGGACGGCGCGGGACATTCTGGCTCGGGCTGGAAAGCGTTACCGCCACGAACCGGGGATCGGCTGGACGCGGAGTGAAGCTTGCGCAGTCACCGGACGATCGAGATTGTGTGGCGCCGCGGTCAACGGAGGCGTGTGGCGTGGTGCCTACGCCGCGAAGGTCAGCCCCTGGTAAAGGTCCGCGAGCGGCAAGGTGAGGTCGATCCCTGGCAGGAAGAGCGCTCCGCCGGTCTGTGCGCTGGCGGTATCGTCCGACAGCACCTCGAAGATCGCGATGGCGTCTGTTAAGGTCCGCGTGGTCTGGTCGAGCGGACCGGCGCAGACCAGGACATCCGGGTAACGGATCCGAGTCCCGATCCGAACCCGCATCTCCTGCACGGTTCGGAAGGGGCGATCGGCCAGGAGGCGGCTCAGCAGCCCTCGGAGATTGAACACGATGTCCTGATGCGCGAGGCTTCCGCCGGTGATCGGGACGACGTTCCACCCGTCGAATTCAAACTTGCCCTCCTGCCGGTCTTCCCAGGCGAGGAAGGTGTTCGTGGTCAATGGCTGGTCCAGCACGGTGTCCATGGCGTCCTCGAACTCCCATTCGGTTTCGGGAGCGGGTCAATGTGGATCGAAAAGAAACCAGTAGGGCGGCTTATGAGATACAGCCGTAGCGAGAATATTGCGATTTACTTTTCGGTCACCGTCCCGGCCGGGAGATAGCCGGTATAAGCATGGTCATTCGGCCGAGCCTCAAGTGGCGCTTCCAGCGGGGAGATTGTAATCTCGGATTCGCCGTCGAGTGCCTGTATCAGTTCACCGATCGTCCGGAGCGTCCAATTCCCCGGCGCGCGTAAGTTGCGAGAAACCCAGGCGGGATCGCGCCCGATCGCATCCGCTACGCGCTTCTGCGTCCAGCCCTCCGATTGGCGTCGCCGCCATAGTGCGCCAATGGCATCAAAAGCCTGATCCCGAAGCCTGGCGACCCCGTAGTCCGCGAGATCCCGGTCGGCTAATGGCGGGGCGTTTGATTGGGAAGTCATCGCAGTTCTCCGTAACGTAGCTATTGATCCTCGGCTCGGACAAAACTGGCAGCGCAGGACAAAATTCCTCCCACTGCCTGACGCAATCAACCATGGCATCGCTCCATCCCTGCGACCCCTTGGCGCCGAGGTGAGGGCGCGTATGGAAACCAGTCAGGATCAAGGTATCCGCCTCGACAAAACGACCGAACAGCCTAGCCTGAGGACGTGGTTCAATCACGCGAATTTCCCAAACATCAGGGGGCGGCGGCTCCAAATCGGCCAGATATCGGCTCTTGCGATCCCAGAAAACCCGGCCACCAGACACAAAGCGAGTCAGTGCGGCTTCGATAAAGCCGCGACCGCACAAAATGTTCGTGGCCGACTGCGGATCAACCCGCTGTTGTTCGGCGTTTCTCGTGAGGAATAACCGCCGCTTAGCGGGCAGTCGCGTCCGAGGTTGGTGGTATGGGACAATGATAGTGTCGTTTTGCAGTTTCTGGATCGAATCTTGAATTGACATATAAATCAAGTCTCCGGGGAAGGCAAGTTCGAAGTGGGTCATCGCGTGAATTTTATACCACTCTGACGTGTAGAATTGGACCGTTTCCCGTCCATTGAGGTTAAGTTACCGCCCCGAAATAGTAACCAAGGGTTGTGTGAAAGTTTTCATTCTATCGGGCATCAATTTTTCACACGACAGCCCCCTCCAGTATCTCAGCACACAGGTATTGGCCGGTTGCCGGACCGATTATCGGGCTGCTCCCGCTACTATCGCGCCGGGCAGCCAGTGGCTGAAACAGGGATGATCAAGCTGCTCGGTGAATCACGCAATACCGTTGCGGCGGCGCAAGCGTTAATGCCAAACGGTGCCGCCGGTCTGCCCGCACCCGGAGATGAGATTTTCTCCGTGCCGCCGCACTATCGCAGTTGATTGGGCTGTGCGGCCCCCTTTGCGATCACCACTCAAAGAAAAAGGCCGAACGCCAAACCGCGCTCGGCCCCAATCATCTAGGGACGGCCGGCCTTTAAGCCGCTTTCGCGACCGCCCGTTTGGCCACCACACCGATCAAATGCGCCCGATACTCGGCGCTGGCGTGGATGTCACCGTTCAGCCCGTTGTCGGACGTAACGATGCCGGCAATCGCGGCGGCGGAAAAATTCGCCGACAGCGCCGTTTCCATTTCGGTGTGCCGGAACACGCCGCCCTGGCTGGCGCCGGTGATCGCAAGCCGCACGCCGGACGCGAATTTCGCCACGAACACCCCGACGATGGCATAGCGTGAGGCGGGATTGCGAAATTTCTCGTAGGCGGACTTTTCCGGGATCGGCAGCTCGATGGAAGTAATGATTTCACCCTGTTCCAGCGCCGTCGTAAACATGCCCTGGAAGAAATCGTCGGCGGCGATGGACCGGCGGTCGGTCTTGATCGTGCCGCCCAGGGCCAGCAGGGCCGACGGATAGCACGCGGCCGGATCGTTGTTGGCCAGCGACCCGCCCATGGTGCCGCGGTGACGCACCGCCTCATCGCCGATCAGGGAGGCCTGATACGCCAGACCGGGGATCTTTGCCTTGATATCGGTGTTGGTGGCGATATCGACGTGCCGGGTCATCGCGCCGATGGTGATGGTGTTGCCGGACACGGTGATGCCGGACAGGCCGAGCCTGGACAGGTCCACCACGGTGGATGGTTTGTTGAGGCGCTGCTTCAACACCGGAATGAAAGTCTGGCCGCCGGCGAGCGCCTTGGCGTCCACGTCGCCGGACAGCACCTTGACGGCCTCCGCCAGGCTGCCGGGCTTCTGATACGCGAAATCGTACATCGTGATCTTCCCTATGCCGTGGAGTTATTCTGCTGCCAACCGAGGAGTCGAATCCTGGATGATGGACCAGAGTTTGGCTCCGGTCGCGGGCATGTCCAGATGCCGCACGCCGTAGTCTTTCAATGCATCCACGACGGCATTGATGACGGCTGGCGGTGATCCGATGGCTCCGACCTCGCCGCATCCCTTGGAACCGAGCGGGTTGTGGGTACACATGGTGTTCTCGGTGGCGACTGAAAACGAGCTCGGCATGTCGTCCGCCCGCGGCATCGCGTAATCCATGAAAGAGCCGGACAAAAGCTGCCCATCGGCGTCGTATGCGCAGGCCTCCATCAGCGCCTGGCCGATCCCCTGGGCAACGCCGCCCTGCACCTGGCCTTCGACGATCATCGGGTTGATCACCCGGCCGACGTCATCGACGGCGGTAAAGTTGACCATCTCGACCACGCCGGTTTCCGGGTCGATCTCGACCTCCGCGATATGGCAGCCGCCGGGAAAGGTGAAGTTTTTCGGGTCGTAGAACGCGGTTTCGTCGAGCCCCGGTTCCAGTTCCTCGATCGGATAGTTGTGCGGAACGTAGGCGGCCAGGGAGATGTCGGTCAGGGTTTTCGACTTGTCGGTGCCGGCGACGGTGAAGGTATTATCCTTGAACTCGATGTCCTCGACGGCGGCTTCCATCAGATGGGCGGCGATTTTCTTGCCTTTGGCGATGACCTTGTCCATGGCTTTCACCATGGCCGATCCACCGACCGCGAGACTGCGGCTGCCGTAAGTGCCCATGCCGAACGGGATTTTGGCGGTGTCGCCATGCACGACCTCAATCTGGTCGAACGGCACGCCGAGTTGGCTGACGACGAGTTGGGCCAAGGTCGTTTCATGGCCCTGGCCATGGCTGTGGGTGCCGGTGAACACCGTGACGCTGCCTGTCGGGTGGACGCGGATTTCCGCCACTTCGTAAAGCCCGGCGCGGGCGCCCAACGATCCGACGACCGCCGACGGGGCGATACCGCAGGCTTCGACGTAGGTGGAAATGCCGATGCCGCGCAGTTTGCCGCGCCTCTTGGCCTCTGCCCGACGGGTTTCGAAGCCATCCCAGTCGGCGTTTTTCAGTCCGACTTTCAGGGTCGTCTGGTAGTCGCCGCTGTCGTATTGCAGCGCGACCGGCGTCTGGTAGGGGAAGGCGTCGGCGGGAATGAAATTTTTCCGCCGCAGCTCCAGCTTGTCGATACCGGTGTCGTGCGCGATCACGTCGATCAGGCGTTCCAGCAGGAAGGTGGCTTCCGGCCGGCCGGCGCCGCGGTAGGCATCCACGGGCACGGTGTTGGTGAAGATCGCCTTGACGTTGCAGTAGATCACCGGGGTTTTGTAAACGCCGGCCAGCAGCGTGGCATACAGATAGGTCGGCACGGCCGGGGCAAAGGTGGACAGATAGGCGCCCATGTTCGCCAGTGTGGTGATGCGCAACCCGAGGAAGTGTCCTTCCTTGTCGATCGCCATTTCGGCGGTACTGACGTGGTCGCGGCCATGCGCGTCGCTCATGAAACTTTCGCTGCGCTCGCAGGTCCACTTCACCGGCCGGCGCAGTTTGCCGGCGGCCCAGGTGACGATCGCTTCTTCAGCGTAGTGATAAATCTTCGACCCGAAGCCCCCCCCGACATCCGGGGCAACCACGCGCAGCTTGTTTTCCGGGATGTGCAGCACGAAGGCGCCCATCAGCAGCCGGATCACATGCGGGTTCTGGCTGGTGGTGTAGAGAGTGAAATCGCCCGACGACGTATCGAAATCGCCGATGGCGACGCGCGGTTCCATCGCATTCGGGATCAACCGGTTGTTGACCAGGTCGAGCTTTACGACTTTGTCGGCGCCGGCGAACACGCCGTCCACGACCGCCTTGTCGCCGATCACCCAGTCGTAGCAGATATTGCCGGCGACGCCGTCATGCACCTCCGACGCGCCGGGCTTGACGGCATCGGTCAGATTGGCGACGGCGGGCAGGTCGGTATAGTCGATGTCCAGCAATTCCGCCGCGTTCTTGGCTTCCTGCCTGGTTTCCGCGATCACCACCGCGACCACGTCGCCGACATGGCGCACCTTGCCGACGGCGATCACCGGATGCGGCGGTTCGGCCATGGGGGAGCCGTCTTTGTTGTGGATCTGCCAGCCGCAGGGGATGCCGCCGATGTTCTCCGCCGCCATATCGCCGCCGACGAATACTTTCACCACGCCTGGTGCCGCCGAAGCCGCCGCGATATCGATGCCGTTGATCGTCGCATGCGCTCGGTCGGAACGCTTGATGTAAGCATAAAGCTGGCCGGGCCGGTTGATGTCGTCGGTGTAGTTGCCTTTGCCGCTGAGGAAGCGGACATCTTCCTTGCGGCGGTCCGACGCGCCGATGCCTTGGAATCCCATGGTCGTTACTCCCCTGATTGCTGTGCTCTATTGAATGCGGCGCTTATTCGGCCGCTTTGGCGTGCATCAGCGGATGGGCGGCGGCAATCGCTTTCACGATGTTGTGGTAACCGGTGCATCGGCACAAATTGCCTTCCAGGCCTTCGCGGATTTCCTTCTCGGACAGTCCCGCCGGATGCGACTGCACCAGGTCGATCGCACTCATGACCATGCCGGGGGTGCAGAAGCCGCATTGCAGGGCGTGATGTTCGCGGAACATCTCCTGCATCGGATGCAGCGTGCCGTCGGCCGCTGCGACGCCCTCGATCGTGAGGATATTGGCGCCGTCCGCCTGTAGCGCGAGCTGGGTGCAGGATTTGACCGATATCCCGTCCACATGGACCACGCAGGCGCCGCACTGGCTCGTGTCGCAGCCGATATGGGTGCCGGTGAGGCCGAGTTTCTCACGCAGCAATTCGACAAGCAGGGTGCGTCCTTCGACATCGACCGTGTGCTGTTTGCCGTTGACGGTCAGGGTTACCTGAGGCATCGCGCTCCCTTTCATTGTTTCCGCACGTCGCGACGCCAAGGGTTTTCAGCCGGCGCATGGCCTGTGCCCTTGGACGATCCCGTTGCGGGCAGTTTGGTCAATCCACCGGTATGCGGTCAAGCGGGGGGATCACATCCAATACTCCCAGACCCGCGCCTGCCACTCCTGCATGCGTTCATCGAGCGAACGGGCCTCCCA
>JAYUEJ010000078.1:0-7463 GCA_043739265.1 Rhodopila sp.
TCGTGTCCCGGAACGATCAGCTCCGGTGAGGCGGCATGGGCGCGTAACGTGTCGAACGCCTCCAGCATCTCGCCGATATGCAGCGCGGTGGTGAATGGCCGGTAGGTTTCCATGTTTTCATAGAAATGAGTGACGTCGGACGCCAGCACGACCACGCCGCGTTTGGTGTTCACCTTGACGAATTGCAGTCCGGCCGAGTGGCCCCCGGTCGGCACGATACTGATGCCCGGCAGCACGTCGGCGGGGCCGTTGTGATAGGCGACCCGGCCGTCGAAATTCAGGCGCACGATGCCGCAAACGTCGTCCGGTTCGAAGCTGCGGGCGAGCTGGCGGTGGCGCATGTAGCGGCCGGTGGCATAGTGCATTTCCGGTTCTTGCAAGTGAAACCGCGCTTTCGGGAATTTGTGGAAGTTGCCGACATGATCGTAGTGCATGTGGGTCAGGATCACGTCTTCCACGGCCGCCGGATCGACACCCAGCAGCGCCAGCGAGTCGATCGGGCAACGTTCCAGCGTACGGCCGCGCTTGCCGCCGCTTTCGGCGGTGAAGCCGATATCGATCACCACGGCGCGGTCTTCGTTGCGGGCGAGCCACACGAAATAGTCCATCGGCATCGGCCCGTCATGCGGATCGCCGCCGATGAAATGCTCATGCCGCTGCGCTTTACGCGTGGCGTAACGAAGTGCGAAAAGCTCATATTCGGCGGTCATGGCTCAGACGATCTCCTGGTGAGCGACGATATCGGACATCACATGTTTTGTGAACAGGTCGATGGAGTTCAGCGCTTCATCGCCGGTGATGTCGCCGAAAGCGAAGCGGCACAGCAGGTAATTCAGACCCGCGTCGTCGATGGTCTGTTGCAGGACGTCGCGAACTTTGTCCGGAGTGCCGGCAATCGCCCGGCCCTGTGCCTCGGCGTCTTCGTATCGTTCCGGGAAGATGGCGTGGGCGCTGGGCATCTCGCCATTCTCGATCCACAGTTTCAGGAAACTGGCACGCCATTTGTCATAGCCGCGGCGAGCGATTTCCAATGCCTCCTTCCGGGTCTGCGCGACCACGACGTGACGGCCGACACCCATCAGCGGCAGATCGGCGGGATCATTGCCCAATGCGTCCCATTCGGCACGGTAACGGTCGGTCAGCACGCGCATACCGGCGCCAGGCAGGTTGCCCACGATGTTGACCCGGTTCCGCGCCGCCCAGGGGACCGCCTCGGCACGGCCAAGGCCGTACCACAACGGCGGATGCGGCGTTTGGAACGGCGTCATTTCCATCGGCACATTTCTATAAGAGTAGTATTTGCCTTCGAAGTTCAAAGTGGCATGGGTCATGCCGCGCAGGATCACCTCCAGCGCCTCGGCATACATCGCCGGGGTTTGATCGGGGTCCAGACCATAGAAGCGCAATTCGATGGGTGAGATACCGCGACCGACCCCCAGCATCATCCGCCCGCCGCTGATCTGATCCAGCATGCAGATTTCTTCCAGCAGCTTGATCGGGTGATACAGCGGCAGCAGATACACCAGTGGACCGAAACGAAGCTGCCTGGTCCGCTGCGCCACCGCCGCCAGCCACACGCCCGGCGACGGCGCGACACCCAGCGGCGTCGCATGATGTTCCGCGACATGGTAACCGTAAAATCCAGCGCGGTCATAGGCTTCGACGAGCTTCAACCGCTCCTCATAGAACCGGTCCAGCGGCGCCAGGCCGCGATCCATGTGATCGAAGACGCCGAGTTTCATGATTGCACCATGACGCAGCCACATTCCCGGTGCGTTTCCATCGTCATTGCGACGCTTCCTCTCCTGGCTGGCTGACTCGTACTCGCGGGTCGGGCGCTTGTCCAGATTGACGGGCGTTACGCGGGCGCTTGTCGGTAGCACCGTTCGGCACCGCGCCTGCCCCGGGCACTTGCCGCCCCGCATACCGGCTGCGATCTTCCGCTGAAAGAGGAGGCCACCATGACCGACACACTGCCCACCGCCACACGGGTATCGGACCCTGGCATCCGAGCGCTCTATCGCCTGGAAAACCGCTGGCAGGCATGGCTGGACGTAGAGGTCGCACTGGCGCGGTCGCAGGCCGAACTTGGCATCATCCCCAAGGAAGCCGCCGAAGCGATCGCCAAAGCCGCGCGCCTGGACAACATGGATCGCGCCCGCATCGACGAGGGCTTCGCCCGCACCGGCCACACCATCGTCCCCCTGGTCTGGGAACTCGGCCGCATCGTCGGCGAGCCCCATGGCGGTTGGGTCCACTGGGGCGCCACAACGCAAAACATCACCCAGACCGGAGACCTGCTGGTTCTGCGCCAGGCGCACCGCGTGTTCCTGCGCCAAATCGGCGACATCCTCGCGGCCATGGCCGGCCTCGCGGAAACAGGCGCCGAGATGCCCATCGCCGGCCGAACCCACGGCCAGCACGCCGTCCCCGCGACCTTCGGCTACAAGGTCGCCGTCTGGATCGACGAGCTAATTCGCCACACCGAGCGCTTCCGTCAGGCTGGTCCCCGCCTGTTCGTCGCCATGTTGGGCGGTGGGGCAGGCACCTACGCGTCGCTCGGCAAAAATGGCCCGCACGTCCAGCACGGCATCGGCCGGCTGCTCGGTTTTGGCTCCATGACCGTGCCCAGCCGAGCGATCGGAGACCACCTTGCCGAAAATATTATGCTGCTTGGATTGCTGGCCGCCACAGGTGGAAAAATCGGCCGCGAGATCTACACCCTGATGAAGACCGAATTCGGCGAGGTCGAGGAGCCCGTCCCCCCCGGCACCGTCGGCAGTTCCACCATGCCGCAAAAGCGCAACCCGAAACTGTGCCAGGATATTATCGCCGCCGCCGCCGAAATCCGCGCCATGGTGCCGCTGGCGCTAGAGGCGATGACGACCGAACACGAGGCCGACCGCACCACAAGCCTGATGATGGACACAGCGGAATCCCGATCCTGCATCGCCACCGGCGACATGCTCAGCCGGCTGGCGGAGGTGATGCGCGGCCTGCGCCTGGACCCGGTCCGGATGCGGTCCAACCTGGACCTGGGCGGTGGCCTGATCATGGCGGAGGCCGTGATGCTGGACCTCGGCGTCGCCATCGGCCGCCAACACGCGCATGACGCGGTATATGACGCCGCCCAGGACGCCTTCGTGCAGGGAAAATCGTTCGGCGCATTGCTGGCAGCCGATCCGCGCGTCACCGCGCACCTGACCGCGGACCAAATCACCGGCCTGCTCGACCCGACCGCCTATACCGGGCTATGTGCGGATATGGCCCGACAGGGCGCCGCCAGGGCGCGAGCGGCCGCGATGGAGTTGTTGCAATGACCCAACTGGATGTCGATCACCTGCGGTCGTGGATCGGGCGGCAGGAAACGCTGCATGATCAGGCCACGCGATTTCCGATCGCGGCGCTGTCGGCGACGCTGGACCGCGACGACGCCGCGCCGCAAGCTGGCGACCCGTTGCCGCCACTGTGGCACTGGCTGTATTTCCTCCCCACCGCTCGGCAATCCATTCTGGGACCGGACGGACATCCGGCGCGCGGCGGCTTCCTGCCCCCCGTGCCGTTGCCGCGCCGCATGTGGGCCGGCGGGCGGTTTGTGTTTAACCAGCCGCTGCGTGTGGATGAACCGATCACCCGCGTGTCCACCGTCAAGGATGTAACGATCAAGCACGGCCGCAACGGCACGTTGTGCTTCGTGCTGGTGAAGCATGAGGTCTCCGGCCAGAACGGACTTGCGTTGGTCGAAGAACACGACATCGTCTATCGCGACATGCCGCAACCGGGGGAGGTCCCGGCAGCCCCCGGGCCGGTGCGAACCGACGATACCTGGCAGCGGGACATCCACCCCAGCGACCCGATGCTGTTCCGTTACTCCGCCCTAACCTTCAACAGCCACCGCATTCATTACGATCGTCGCTATGTGACCGAAACCGAGGGCTATCCCGGCCTGATCGTCCACGGCCCGCTGATCGCCACGCTGCTGATCGACCTGTTGCGACGCAACACAACCCGGCCGATCGCGTCATTCCGCTTCCGCGCGGTCAGTCCGCTGTTTGATATCGCCCCGTTCTCGGTTCATGGTGCCCCGGACGGGAGTGGCGGCGCCGCGCTGTGGGCGCGCAACGCCGGCGGGCATCTGGCGATGGAGGCCGATGCGACGTTGACCTGAAAACGTCTTTCAATCCAGGTCTAAGTCTGCAAGGATTGCCGCGAATAAACAGAGTGGTTCCATGAGTTATAATATCCTTATCCTGGGTGCGTCGTACGGGTCTTTGCTCGCATCCAGGCTTTTGCTGAGCGGGCACAACGTGACGATGGTGTGTCGATCGGCCACGGCCGACCTGATCAATACGGAAGGCTTCCGCGTTCGGATGCCCATCAGGGGGCGCAAGGATCAGATCGAAATCGACTCCCGCACGCTGCCAGGCAAGACGTCCGCATGCGGTGTCGGCGATGTCGATCCGGGAGAGTTCGATCTTATCGCCTTGGCAATGCAGGAACCGCAGTTCAGCGCGCCCGGCGTGCGCGAACTGCTTGATGCCATCGCCAAATCGCGGGTTCCTTGCATGTCCATCATGAACATGCCGCCGCTGCCGTATGTGAAACGTATTCCAGGTCTGGATTATGACGCTCTGAAACCAGCCTATACCGACCCGGCCGTCTGGGACAGCTTCGATCCCGCCACCCTGACTCTGTGCAGCCCCGATCCCCAGGCCATTCGCCTGCCGGATGAAAAGGTCAACGTGCTGCAGGTTACTTTGCCGACCAACTTCAAGGTCGCGACATTCGCATCCGCCGCCAGTGCCGCCACCCTGCGGCAGCTTGAAAAAGACATTGACGCATCTCGCTTCGATGCACCCGAAGGTCCAATAGAGCTGCCGGTGAAACTGCGCGTCCACGACTCGATCTTCGTGCCACTCTCCAAATGGTCGATGTTGCTCGCCGGCAACTATCGCTGCGTGACCAGGGATGGCATGCAGACCGCGCAGCAGGCGGTGCATTCCAATCTTGAGGAATCAAGGTCGATTTACAATTTCGTGTTCGATCTTTGCGTCAAGCTGGGGGCCGCACCGGACGACCTTGTGCCGTTCGAGAAATACGCCGCCGCGGCACAGGGCCTGTCGCGTCCGGCTTCGGCTGCACGGGCGTTGCAAAATGGCGCCACGACGATTGAACGCGCCGACAAACTTGTGCAGCTTATCGCCAGACAAAAAGACATGATCCATCCGGCGATCGATGCCCAGGTTGCGCTGGTCGATGACCGACTTGCGGCCAATCGCGCGAAAACGGCCGACTAGACCATCCTAACCCCGACTGGCAGGCGGCGTTCGCGCGATAACCGCGGACGTCGATCAAGCCAGTTGTGGGGTCTAGCCAAATCACCTGACTTTGGTCACATTGATCGCCGGAAACGTCAAAAGCGAATCAATGGACCTGTCTTTCGATCTGTTAGGCAACGCGCTCATGTCCGGGCTGCTGTTGGGTGGATTCTACGCTGCCGTAACGATAGGGGTGTCGATCTCTTTCGGCATGCTCGACATCGTCAATATAGCCCATCCAGCCTTTATCATCCTGGGGTCCTATACCGCCTATATCGCCAACAGCGTCTTCGGTTTTGACCCAATTCTGTCCAGCATCGTCTTACTTCCAGCCTTCTATTTTCTCGGTATGGCAATCTATCACGTTTACGACGTTTCTTTCGAACGAAGAGGCGATGCGTCCATCCGAGGACTGGCGTTTTTCTTCGGCGTCCTGTTCATCACCGAAGTAACCCTGGTTCTGGTCTTTGGCGTCGATTACCGCCTGGTCGATGCGCCTTACGTCGGCCCCAGCCTGCATCTGGGCGTGATCGATCTGCCACTGCGGCTGCTGGTGCCCTTCCTGGTGTCGTGCGCCCTGATCGGCGCCCTGCAACTGTTCATGTCCTATACCTTTATCGGACGAGCGGTTCAGGCCGTGGCGCAGGACCCCATGGCGTTGCGCCTGATGGGGGCCAATCCCAGCCGCATCAAACGCATCGCATTTGGCCTTTCCATCGCAAGCTGTTCGGTCGCCGGCGCCATCCTGATCATCATCCAGCCGGTCGAGCCATCCATCGCCCGAGACTATATCGGTCGAATTTTCGCGATCTGTGTCATGGGCGGCCTGGGAAGCTTTAGCGGAACGATCGTCGCCGCGATCATCCTGGGGGTCATGGAAAGCCTGACCTCGACCTACTACGGCCCGTCATGGTCGCCCGCCGTGGCGTTCGGCTTCCTGCTGATAACGCTGGCGGTCAGGCCGGCCGGCCTGTTCGGGCGGAGCTGATGCGCAACGCCACCTTCATCTTCGCGGCACTGGCCGTCGCCGTCGTCACATTCGCGGTCGCTCGACTGATCGACAACGCCTACGTCTTCTTCGCCGGCTATGTCGTGTTGCAATATGTCGTGCTGGCGACAGCCTGGAATATTCTGGGCGGCTTCACCGGGTACGTGAATTTCGGCACCGCCGCGTTCTTCGCCCTGGGCGCCTACACGACGGTGGTGTTGCATAAAACCGTCCCGTTTTTGCCCCTGCCGGCGATGATGCTGGTCGGCGGCGTGATCTCCGGCGTCATCGGCCTCGGCATGGGCTACCTGACCTTGCGGTTACGTGGCACGTTCTTCTCCATCGCCACGCTGGCAATGGCCGTCGTCGCCCAAACCCTGATCACGAACTGGAATTTCGTCGGTGGATCGAGGGGTGCCTATATTATTCGGCCATCGGACTCCCCGATTTTCTCCGGCGACTATATTCAATACCTGTTCGTCATCATGCTGCTGCTGTCAGTGTTGTCCGTTTCCCTGGCGCGCGCCATCCAATTTTCCCGGCTCGGATTCGGGTTTTCCGCCATCCGAGACGACGAAGCGGCGGCCGAGGCCTCCGGTGTACCAACCCTGAAGCTGAAGCTGATCGCCACCGCACTGTCGGGTGGCCTGATGGGTATGGCCGGCGCACCGTTGCCGTATTATGTAACGTATTTGGACCCTGCGTCCGGCTTCAGCCTCAGTTACGCTGTCAATACGATCGCCATGCCGCTGATCGGCGGCACCGCCACATGGCTCGGCCCCGTTATAGGCGCCGTCTTGCTCGGTACCCTCCAGCAGGTCGCGACTGTAACGATCTCCTCGGCGCTTTCCCTACTGCTGGTTGGTGTCCTGCTGGTGACCTTCGTCATCGCTGCCCCTAAGGGCATCGTGGGCTGGTTCAAACGATGACCGGCGCCCTGCTGACTGTCGCCGGCCTGGGAAAACGTTTCGGCGGCTTCGTTGCACTCTCCGACGTGGACCTACAGGTTCAGGAAGGCGAGCGGCTGGGGCTGATCGGACCCAACGGATCGGGCAAAAGCACCCTGGTGAACTGCCTGTGCGGAACGCTTCGCAACGACATGGGCCAGGTCACCTTCGGCGGCCACACATTGAATGGCATGTCCGCGCATCGCCGCA
>JAYUEJ010000079.1:0-2474 GCA_043739265.1 Rhodopila sp.
AACAAGGGGGCGGTGATCGGCGGCCTGGCGCTTGGCGTGTTTCAGCAGGCGGCCAACTTCCTGATGGGCGGCGTGTTTGCCGGGGTCGCGGTGTTCGCGGTGTTCATCATCGTCCTGCTGCTCGCTCCGCAAGGCCTGTTCGGCTCCCCACCGGCACGGCGGGTTTAAACGATGCGGTCGCTGATGCCCTACCTTCTGATCTTCGTCGCGGCGCTGCTGTTGCCGCTGTTCGCCAACGATTACTGGGCGGTGATCGGCGCCCGGGCGGCGGTGTATTGGGTCCTGGTCGCCGGGCTTAACCTGGTGGTCGGCTATGGCGGCCAACTCGCCATCGGCTGGGTCGCGCTGCTGACACTGGGGTCCTACACGGCGTCCATCCTGGTCGCCCGCTTCGATCTGGACCCGTTCATCGCCTACGCGGCCGGCGGCGTGGTCGGCGCGCTGGCCGGCGTGGTGGTCGGCCTGCCGGCGCTGCGCCTGCGCACGTTCTACTTCGCCATGACCACTTTGGGTTTCGCCACCATCGTTACCCAGATCGCGCTGGCCTGGCAAAGCGTTACCGGCGGAGGCATTGGCCTGCCCGGCCCGATGCTGGCAGCCCCGTTCGACTCCGCCTGGGGGTTCTACCTGCTGTGCCTGGGATTCGCCGCCGTCGTTACCTGGATGACCGCCAACGTCGCGTCCAGCCGCTATGGTCGCTCGCTGGTCGCCCTTCGCGATGCCGAGGTCGCGGCCGAGGCCACCGGCATTTCCAAAGCCCGGATTCTGGTCATCGTGTTCCTGTTTTCCGGCTTTACGGCGGGAGTCGCCGGCGGCCTGTTCGCCACGCTGCAATCGTACATCACGCCCGAGGCGTTCAGCTTCGACCTGTCGGTGACCTTCTTCATCGCCATCCTGGTCGGCGGCCGGGGCTCTATCCTTGGCCCGCTGCTCGGCAACATCATCCTGACGCTGCTGCCGGAATTCGCCGCCCCGCTGGTGGCGTGGTCCACGTTCCTTTATGCCGTGCTGCTGCTGGCGATCGTGCTGCTGATGCCGGGCGGAATCGCCGCCATGTTGGATTTTCGCAATCGCAAGCCGCTGGAAACCAACCGCTCCATTGTCCCGAACCCCGACCGCGTCCGCGCGCTGCTCGATCACGGCCCTGTCCGCGACAGCATCGTCCTGAGCAATGTCGTCCTGGCGTTCGGCGGTGTCCGCGCCATCGACGGCCTGGATATGACAATCCGAGCGGGGGAGGTGCATGGGCTGATCGGCCCGAATGGGTCGGGCAAGACCACCACTTTGAACGTGATTTCCGGCTATTACACGCCGCAGGAGGGCGAGGCTTTTCTGGGTACGCGCGTATTGCCTCACGGCGTTCCGCAGGCTCGGTCGGCGTTGGGCATCGCCCGCACGTTCCAGACCCCGCGGGTGATCGGCGAGGCGTCCGTCCTGCAAAACGTCATGATCGGCGCGACGATCGACGGGCGGGCCAGCTTCATGGAGGCCGCCCTGACCCTGCCGCGCCATCGGTCGGACGAGAAACGACTGACCGCGCGGGCGATGGATGCGCTGGCGGTGGTTGGGTTGGAGTCGCTCGCCGGCGTTCGGGCCGACCGGCTGCAGCACAGTGAGTTGCGTTTCGTTGAAATCGCCCGCGCGCTGACCGGCCGTCCGGCGTTCCTGCTGCTGGACGAACCTGCCGCCGGACTGTCCACCGAGGAGATCAAGCGGCTGGGCATCCTGATCAAAGCCGTGGCCGAAGCCGGCACCGGCGTGTTGCTGGTCGAGCACCACGCCGACCTGATCTTCGATATTTGCGATCACGTCACGGTGCTGAATCTCGGCCGCGAACTCGCCGCCGGGACACCGGCTGACATCCGCGCCCACAAGGAGGTGGTCAGTGCCTATCTCGGCGCCTGAACCCTTGCTGCCCCCGCCGTTGTTATCTGTTGCGGGCCTGATCGCCGGCTATGGCAAGATCACCGTGCTGCACGGCGTGGACCTGTTCATCCGCCCTGGCGAAATCGTCGCGTTGCTGGGTCCCAACGGGGCCGGCAAAACAACGCTGCTCAACGCGATTTCCGGCCTGCTGCCGTGGTCGGGCCATGCCAGCTTCGATGGCCGCACCCTGAGTGGCCTGTCCCCGCGTGAGACCGCCCGCCGTGGCCTGGTGCATGTGGTCGAGGGCCATCGTGTGTTCACCCAGTTGTCGGTGACCGATAACCTGCTGCTCGCCGGTTACGACCTGCCGCGCGCGCAACGGCTGTCGCGGGTGGATGAGGCGCTGTCCCACTTCCCCGAAATCGCCGCCAAGCGCGCCGAGCGGGCGGGTGCGCTGTCCGGGGGACAGCAACAGATGCTCGCGGTGGCGCAAGGCCTGGTGCGGCGACCCAGATTGCTGATGCTGGACGAACCGTCGGCCGGCCTGTCCCCGGTGCTGGTCGATCGGGTGCTGGCCGTGGCCGCGACGCTGCGGGCGCAGGGGACGG
>JAYUEJ010000080.1:0-2471 GCA_043739265.1 Rhodopila sp.
GGCCGAACGCGTCCGGGTCGGCCATCACCGCGACAATATCCTCATCGGTGTAACGGCGGGTCGTCAGGTTGAACTGGTTGCTTTTGTTGATGAGTTGCACGATCCGTTGCAGGCCGATCTTGTCGAACCGCTTCCAGACCAACTCCATCTCCAGGCCCCGCAGATAGGACGGTAGGTCCGTGACGGCGGCTTTCATCGCATCCCGGGCCTTGTTGCCCTGGTATTGCGATGTGCGTTCGCGGTCTTCCTCGGTGACCGCCAGGCCTTCGAAATACCCGGCATCGGACAGCGCCACGGGGTAGCCGGTCGGATCGTCCGACACCTCCGGCACCGCCACCATCGGCAGTTCCTGGCGCACCAGGTTCCGCTCGAACGGGTTGTCGTCGATGAAGCACAGCGAATCGAGTCCGATGTTCAGCGCCTGCGCGATCGCCCTTATGTTGTCCGCCTTGTACTGCCAAATCGCGACGAAGCTGGCGATGTCGCCGCGCTTCAACACCATGTCGGGGTGCTTCTCGAACGGTTCCAGCGCGTTCGCCTCGTCGTTCTTGGAACACACCGCCAGGATCACGCCCCGCCGGCTGAGTTCGCGGACATACTCCTGGAATGCTGTGTAAGCCTCCCCCAGCGGACTGCCCTGGCCCAGTGCGATCCCCTCCAGGCCGTCGTCGCCGATGACTCCGCCCCAGATCGTGTTGTCAAGGTCCAGCACCAGGCACTTGAACGACCGCCCCTGCTTCGCCGCCAGCCAGCGTCCGACCAAATCGCCATACATCGGGCTGGCGGTGGGCGTAACCTCCTGCTTCGAGCGGTGCCACAGCGCGGTATCGTGCCACTTGCCGATTCCGTCCCTGGTGGCCCGCTCATCCACCGCCAGTATATCGACGCCCTCTTGTTCGGCCATCGTGCGGATCGCCGCGTTCAGCCGCGTCACGAACCAGGCGCGCGAGCCCGGCAGGCGGTGTTCGTTGTTGCCAAGCACCGTCAGGTGCAGCGGCAGCGCCGCCTGCTGCAGGATCGGGCAGTGGAAGGCATTCCGAACCAGTCGCCAGATTTCCCTGATGCGGTCCTGCATTTCGGTCAGCGCCGCCTCGGCCGTCTCGGCATCCATGCCGGAGGTGACGCCCGCCGTCAGGTGATACGCATCCAGCGCCACCAGGATCGCGGTCGGCTTGAAGTCGTGCAGCGCGGAGTCGGTCTCCGTCAGTTCCTGCAGGTACTGGCCGTAATCGTTCTCATACGTATCGATCCAAATCCCGCGCCGCAGCCCCGCCGCGCGGATGCCCGGCAGCAGATGCGCCAGGGTGGAGGACCCCAGTACCGCCAGCCGCACCTTCTGGGTAGCCAGCGTGTCCGGCCCGTTCGGCAGCACCCGGCGGATGGTCTCGTCCAACCCGTTTGTCAGCACGAAGTTCAGCCGCGCATTCGCCAGGGCAACGGCGTTGTCCCACGCGGTCGCCGGATCGGCCGGCAGCGCCTTCAGGCGGGCGCGCCAATCGGGAATCGTCGGCAGCCAATGGAGGTCGGTCATGGGTGGTCCGTGGTGCGTTGCGGCATTGGCGTATCATTGAGGCTTTGGGTCATTCAACAACAAATACCGCGATCGACGGGTCAGGCCCGGATTTGCGCCGCGGCGTATGTCCAGCTATCCGTCAACCAGCCAGCAGCCCACGGCCTTCAACTCTGGAATGCGGAGGGCATCGTCCTCCGGGCGAAGCAGGTGCTTCACATAAGGCCCGGACGCGGCCGTCGGCAGGCGCGGAAACAGCGCATGCGGGAGCAGGCCAACACTCATTCCCAGTGTTTCGACTGTGCCGGTAATGATCGAACGATAGGAGTGAAACGCCTCCCCATCCAAATGGTTGATTTCTGGTTCCATCCCCGCCTTGTCCCAGATGATGCCGGTTTCGGCCAAAAGATGGTTCATCACCTCCTGGTCGTCGGTTGCAAGGATCTGACTGGCCCGATCCTGGAAGGCATTGAAAAATCGGATCGCCGGGGCCCCAGACCTGATTCCCATCAAGCCTGTACAAAGAACGAATCCCCAGGATAAGGCTGTATCGAACGGATGCAGGGTCCCTTGGGAACACAGCAGATCGTAAGGCTGATCCGTGAAGAATGCCGGTATCGGGTCTTTGAGCCATATCGCATCGATATCCGATTGGATGATATCGACGCCGATCTCCGCCAGATATTGCCAAACGAGCATCCGGCGTAGCCAAAAATCCGGCGGCGATCCATCGAAATGCCCGCGGGCCACGACGATACCGCGTCCGGAAAGACGGTTCGCGAGGGCATCGTCCATCGCGACGACAAGGAAACGGGATATGCCCAACGCCCGGATATGCGCGATCCAGTTGTCGAGCAGCAAAGCGTAGTCGTCGGACACGACCACGACCGGTAACGGAGCGCCGCCTCCGAGAGCAGCCACCGCCTGTTCAAGCATTCGCCGCGTGGACGAATCCAGCCAG
>JAYUEJ010000081.1:0-7435 GCA_043739265.1 Rhodopila sp.
CGGGCGGGTCCAGGCTGCCGTGACAAGTGCGACCCGCGAAAGGCAGACGGCACAGTGTCCCCAAAACGGTACAGGTCTATCTTGCTTGCCGTATGGTAAGACAGGACAATCGCTGATGCGTCGTGGTCTTTGGCTGGCAGCCCTGTTTCTGCCCTTGAGGGGTTGTCGCGCCTTCTGGAATGCCTCCGCCAGATTCCCGGGTCAGGCTGGCTTCGCGCCGCCCATGAACCGCGCCAACAGGCCCGAAAGGTCCGGCATCTGAGACGTCCCAGCCGGAACCGTGCCACCCGGGGTCAGATGATCGACCATGTGCGGCAGAGCCTGCGCCAGCACGTCACGCAGGGCCTCCGGTGTCGTACCGGCATGCTGCGCCCAACCTTCCACCTGCTCCGCGGAAAAAACCTGAGCGACCTGATCGCCTGAAACCGGTGTGTTCTCGCCGCTTCCCACCCAGGATTGGACATGCTGCCCAAGGCCCGCCGCCTGGAACTTCGAGATGATCGCCGCGATCCCCTGGTTGTCACCATCCTTCATGGCGAGTACCTGTTGCAGGATGCCGCTGATCGGCGAAGCCTGGCCCGGCTGGCCGCCACCCATAACGCCCTGCAGTATCTGGCCGAAAAATCCGCTCATTGAAATCTCCTCTGTGATTGGCCGTGAACATCAAAACAGAAACGAATTCAGGTGACCCGCGGTCCGTTCGGGCCGCCATAATTGGCACGATTGCGAACGAACACGCGATAGACGGCGAGGATGATCACCGCGCCCACGACCGAACCGATGAATCGCGCGGTTTGGTCGCCATGATACCAACCGAGCGTCCGGCCCAGCCAGGTTGCAACGACCGACCCGGCGATGCCGAGCAGGATGGTGACAATGAAACCGCCGGGATTTCGTCCGGGCATGACGAGTTTGGCAATCGCGCCCGCAACAAATCCAACGATGATGGCCCATAGAAAACCGGTCATACGAGCTTGTTCCCTGGTCTGATCCCGATAGTATTGACCGCCGGACAGTCGTAGCAGGAGTATCCGGCGCATGGCATCCCGGATGGTATGACATTACCTGCGTGTCACGCTTATTTTACAACAATAGAACGCCCTTCGCCAACTTCACCCCTCATACGCCAACCGCAACCCCGGTCCATCCCACGCCATCGAAATGAGTTGTCCGGTTCCCGACAGCGTCATATACGCCGTGCATAGATCAGGCCCGCCGAAACAGATATTGGTGCAGAACATCTCCGGCATCGGAATCTGCCGAACCAGCCCACCTGCCGGCGCCACCACGCTGACCGACCCATTCACCAACGTCGCCACGCACACGTTCCCGGCGGCATCGACCGCCAGACTGTCGAACCGTTGAAACCCGCCCAGGCCCACCATCAGGCGTCCACCATGCGGTGACGGAAACGGCGCCTTGCCCAGCACCCCCGGCGCCAGAACGTCAAACGCCCAAAGCCGAGCCGTTTCGGTTTCGGCGACATAGAGCGTCTTGCCGTCAGGCGACAGGCCGATGCCGTTCGGCGTCAGGATCGGATGCGCCACTTCGACGATCCGCGATCCATCGGCCAGCGCATAATACACCCCGCCCCAGTCCCGGTCCCTGGCCCGAGCCTTGCCCAGGTCGGTGAAGTAGAACCCGCCCAGGCCATCGAATACGATGTCGTTCGGACCCAGCAGCTTGTGCGACCCGCAATGGTCATACAGCACTGAAACAGCGCCGGAAACCGGATCGACCCGCTGGATCAGCCCGCCCGTGTAGTCTGACGCCGGTCCGGCCGGACGCAGCAGGTTCAGTTCCGTTCGCCACTGAAAACCGCCGTTGTTGCAGACGTAAAATGCGCCGTCCGGCCCCACCGCCAATCCGTTCGGGCCACCCCCGGTATGGGCGATCACCTCGGTGCGGCCGTCCGGATGGACGCGCGTGACGGTCTGCCGCTCAATCTCCACCAGCACGATGGACCCGTCCCTCATCGCCACCGGACCTTCCGGAAAACGCAGGCCGGTAGCGATGACGCGTATGTCGCTCATGACAGTCCCCTTGATTGTTTCGAACAGCATAAAGCGGTTCCGATCAGGCGCGAAACAGCACCGCCCCCGCGTCAACCATTTGTTCATCTTTTCCGGTCATACAGGCGGGCGATGCACGCGATCCGGCACCACCCCGACACAGCCATCCTCGCCGCCGCCGCTTCAGCGCTGGCAGCCACCCTGGCCTGCGGACTGCTCGCGCCCCCTCTGTTCGGGCCATTGCTGGCGGCCTGCGTCGTTGCCGGCATCGGCTTCCTGGCGTTGCGCTTCGCCACCGGATTCTGCGTCGCCTGGCTGTTGCTGACCGGCATGAGTCTGGAAATGACCCTGCACGACCTGATCGGCGATCAGGCCTATCAGCCCACCATCGCGGTCGTGAAGGGAATAGAAATCGGACTCGGCATCCTGTGCATGATCCGCTTCGGCCCAAAACCCGACCTTCTCTCCCCAGCCTGGGCGTTCCCCGCCATGTTCGCTACCGGCCTGGTGCATGGTCTGTATCCGGGCCTGACCGCCGCGGAAAGCCTGCGTTCGGCGATCGGTTCCACCGTGCCGTTCGTGTTCTGCTTCGCCCGCGTGCCGCGTTCCTGGGCGGACGCCATCATCCGCGCCACGAAATGGTGCCCCGTCGTGGCGGTCGCGGCCTGCATCCCCCTGGCCATCGCCGGCGTCAGGCCGTTGTTCATCGACAGCGGCGGCGCCCGCCTCGCCGGCCTCGGACACCCCGCCTTCCTGGCCGGAGTCTGCCTGCCGGCGATTTACGCCTGCCTGATCCAGCTCTACCGCGAGGGAAGGCGGGGCGATCTTTTACTGCTCACCACCAATGTTCTGATCCTCGTGCTGACCGGTGCCCGTGCGCCTGTCGCCTACGCCGTCGCGGTGACGGCGCTCAGCCTGGTCTCCATCCGCTCCACCGTCTTCGCCGCCCGCGACCGCCTTATGCTCATCCTGGCGGCGCTGGCCTTGCTGCCGTTGTTGGCCTTGCTCGCGGGGGATCTGGAGGATGTCCGCCTGTTCAACGTCGTCATCAATGATGCTGGCAACCTGAGCGGACGCAGCCTGCTGTGGCCGTGGTTCGCGGATGCCGCCGCCGGCTCGCCGTGGGTCGGTTGGGGCAGCGGCGCCGGTAACGCGGTGATTCCCGCCGACGGCCGGATCGCCCACCTGCTGCGCACCTGGGCCGCCCACAACGAATATCTCCGACTTCAGGTCGAGGGCGGTCTGTTCGGCGGCACGCTGTTGATCGGATTGTTCGCCGGTTGGGTGATGGTCCACACACGACGATTGTGCCCGTCAGACCGGCGGATCATGCGGCTGGCGTTCCTGGCCCTGGCCGGCCACGCGTTCACCGACAACGTGCTGATTTCAACCCCCGCCTGCGTGATGTTCGCGTTCGCCACCGCGGTTTTCGCCCGCGGCGGCCAGGGCGATCGCCGGTAAACCGCATACAGCATCCAACGGGACGCTTGCCCGATTCGGCGCTTGTAGCGTAAGAAACGGCGCCAATCTGCCGGAGCAATCGTGGCCATGCGGCGCCTTCTCTTCCTGTTATGCCTGACCCTGACCGTCGCGCCGCAAGCCCGGGCCGGCGGCGTCGCCTTCGTCATCAATTCGGCTGGCGCATCGATCAGCGTGATCGACATGGCAACCCAAAAAGAAATCCGTCGCATCCCAAGCCTGCGGGAGCCGCATCACCTCATGCTCAGTCCCGATGGGCGCAGCCTGCTGGTGGGTGACACGGCCGGCAACCAGATGATGTTCCTGGACCCCAACACGGGCGAGGTGCAAAAACGCGTGCCGGTGTCCGACCCTTACCAGTTCGGGTTCAGCCCCGACGGCAAACTGCTGACCGTGAACGGCCTGGCGCGCAACCAGGTGGATGTCTATGACGCCGCCAGCATGAAGCTGGTGAAACGCTTCCCCGTGGTCGCGACGCCCAGCCATCTGGCCTATTCGCCGGATTCATCAATGGTGTTCGTCAGCCTGCAGGACAGCGACAAACTGGTCGCGTTGGACCTGCGGACCATGACCGAGACATGGACCGTCCCGGTCGGCAAAACCCCGGCCGGGGTGATGTGGCTGAACGGCAAGGTTCTGGTGGCCGATATGGGCACCGACTTTATCGCCGTGGTCGATCCGGCCACCGGCAAGGTCCTGGACCACGTCGTGACCGGCAAGGGCGCCCATAACCTGTTCCTGTCGCCCGACCGCAAGATCCTGTGGGTCAACAACCGCGCCGGGGGCACCACCGTGTCGCTGGACTCCGCGACCCTGAAACCGATCCACAGCTACGCCATCCCCGGCGGGCCGGACGATATGGAGTTCGCACCAGGCGGCAAAATCTGGATCACCCGCCGATGGGCCGAAAAGGTCGCGGTCCTGGACCCGGCCACCGGGTCGTATGAGACAATCACGGTAGGCCGTTCGCCGCACGGGATTTTCCTCAATCCGAAGGCGCCCTCGCCGACGGTGATGTCCAGCCGCTGATGGGCGACCCGTTCGACCTGACCGCGGGCTGGTTGCAGGAAAACCTGCTGATCCCGGTGTTGTACCGGTTCGGCCTGATGAACTGGGAGGACGTGTCCTACGGCTGGGCGCTGTTCGCGCTGTTCGGTGCCGCCCAGGTGGTGGTCACGTTCGCCGTCTGCCTGCCGCTGGAGCGCTGGCGTCCCGTCGAACGCTGGCCGGACAGCGGCGCCGTCTGGGTCGATGTCGCCTACACCGTGTTGTCCCGAGTCGGTGTTTTGCCACTTGTCACCTATGTGTTGTTCTATCGAGCCCAGGTCGCGGTGAGTGGCTTCGCGGCCGACCGGGGCTGGGTGACGCCGACACTGGAAGGATTGTTTCCGGCGCTGCTGGGCCAGCAGGTCGCGACGTTTATACTGTACGCGATCATCCTGGACTTTGCAGACTACTGGCGGCATCGCCTGTCGCACCGGTTCCGCTGGTGGTGGGCGCTGCACTCGCTGCATCATGCCCAACGCCAGATGACGTTCTGGTCCGACGACCGCAACCATCTGCTGGACGACCTTATCTCGTTCGTCTGGTTCGGGTTCATCGCGCTGCTGATCGGCGTGCCGCCCTTGCAGTTCCCGCTGCTGGTGCTGCTGCTGCGGTTTCTGGAATCCCTGTCGCACGCCAATGTGCGGCTGTCGTTCGGTACGCTGGGCGACCGCTTGCTGATCTGCCCGCGGTTCCATCGGGCGCATCATGGGATCAAGGCCGCGGGGGACACAAGCTGCAACTACGGCGCGGTGCTGCCGTGGTGGGACATGCTGTTCGGGACAGCGGATTTTGCCCGCGACACGGTCCAGACCGGCGATCCGTCGGGGGACGAGGTGTTGGCGACCGGGACTTATTGGCAACAACAATGGGCCGGATTGCAGCGCTTCGTGCGGGTGTTCGGGCGGCGGCGCGTGCCGCAGGGACGATAAGCGGTATCCGCTTGATGTGCGGATGGAATTCGCCATCGGTTGTGGTATAGGAGTTCCGTCAAACACCGATTTGAAGCCAAGAGGCGTTTTTCGTGAGCGACGGCCCTGACAATCTCATACTGGTTTACCTGCGCAGGATCGATGACAAGCTGGATCGGCTCGCCGACAGCGTCTCGGACCTCGGCCGCCGTGTGACCTCGCTGGAAACCAAGGTCGCCCTGCTGCACGGTGACTTCGCCGCCCAATCCGAACGGATCGATCGTATCGAACTGCGCCTGGAACGGATCGAGCGCCGCCTGGATATCGTGCACGCCTGATCCGCCACGCCTGATCCGCCACGCCTGATCCGCACGTATTTCCGTCCGGCGCCGTCCATGCCAGCATGCGCGCAGGAGGATCAAGGCCATGAACGACATGCCCACCGACGCGCCAACCCTGGACGGTGCCGCGATCGCCGATCTGGCGGAGCAGTTGAATCAGTTGTTGCGCCTGCGCACTTTTCCCATCGGCATGAAACTGTTTGAAGACGTGGCCGAGATGGAAGCCGTCCCCGGTCTGCGCCGGCCGGCAAAGGGAAAGACCTACTCAACCTGCCAGCTTGTCACCCAATCCCGCATGGCAGGCTTCACCCTCGGCATCACCACCGAAAACGTGCCGCCCTTCTCAAGCTGCAGCAGCGTGATCGGGCTGGATGCGCCCGGCGATATCTATACGTCCGGCCGCAAGATGGAGGGCGTTTGGTTCGAAAACCGCGAAGCCTCCGCCGCGCATCAGGCCCAGATGCCGCGCGTGACGCCCGGGACCTGGCACGGCCTGGCGATCTCGCCGCTGCGGACGGGACGGTTGAACCCGCCGGATGTGTGCCTGTTCTACGGCAATCCGGCGCAAATGATTCTGTTCATCAACGGCCTGCAATGGCGCAACTACCAGCGTTACGATTTCAGCATCACCGGTGAAAGCGCCTGCGCCGATAGCTGGGGCAGCGCGCTGAAACACAAGAAGGTCAGCCTGTCGATCCCGTGCTACGCGGAACGTCGTTACGGCGGCGTGGCGGATGACGAGATGCTGATGGCCTGCCCCCCGGCCGACCTGCTGCGCGCGGTCACCGGCTTGCAGGGGCTGGCGAAGGCCGGGCTGCGCTACCCGATCATGCCGTTCGGTTCTCAGGCGGAACCCGGCGAGGGCATGGCAAAAAGCTACGCCGGCAAGAGTTAGGGCATGTCCGAAACCAAAGTTGCCCTGGTCATCGGGGCCGGCGAGTCCACCGGCGGCGCCGTCGCCCGCCGCTTCGCGCGTGAAGGGTTTTTTACCTGCGTCACCCGCCGCCACGGCGATCAACTGGCGTCGTTAGTGCAGCGGATCGAAGCCGACGGCGGCAAAGCCCGCGCTTTCGGCAGCGACGCCCGCCGCGAAGACGACGTGACCGCCCTGTTCGAAACGATCGAACGCGATATCGGCCCGATCGAAGTCGTATCGTTCAACGTCGGCGGCAACGTCCGCTTCCCAATCCGCGAAACCACCACCCGCGTCTATACAAAGGTCTGGGAAATGTGCGCCCTCGCCGGCTTCTTCGCCGGACGCGCGGCGGCCAACGTCATGGTCCCCCGCAAACGCGGCACCATCCTGTTCACCGGCGCCACCGCCAGTGTCAGAGGAGGCGCCGGTTACGCCGCCTTCGCCGGCGGTAAACACGCCCTCCGCGCCCTCGCCCAGTCCATGGCTCGGGAACTCGGTCCCGAGGGCATCCATGTCGCGCATGTCGTCGTCGATGGCGCCATCGACACCGACTTCACCCGCCAACGCGCGCCCGATCGTTACGAGGAGAAGAAAGCGGCCGGCGGTATTTTAAACCCCGAATCAATCGCCGAAAACTACTGGATGCTGCACAATCAGCCACGCGACGCCTGGACGCATGAGCTGGACCTGCGCCCCTGGTCGGAAACCTGGTGATGCCGGGACCGCTGGACG
>JAYUEJ010000082.1:0-2465 GCA_043739265.1 Rhodopila sp.
TGCATGGTTGCCTGGTGGAACCGTGCCCCCGGACGGTATCCCCGGCCGCTTCCTTCCGCGGCCAGCAAGGGCTACGCCGAAACGGTCCCGCAAAGCTCCAGTGCAACCCGTCGTTCCGCCACGAAACCCATTGTAGGTTCGTCAACCGATCCGCCGGATGGTTGATCGCGCAACCTACAAGTAATACTCCGCCAACGGCGCGAACCCGTTGAACCGCGTGCTGGCATAGGTCGTCACATACGCACCCGTTGACAGCAGCTCCACCCGGTCGCCGCAGGTCAGCGCCATCGGCAACCGGTAGTTCGACTTCTCATACATAATATCCGCGCCGTCGCAGGTCGGACCCGCGATCGCCACCGGACCCATCGCCGATCCATCGTGCGGCGTGGTGATTCGATACTTGATCGCCTCGCCTTCCGTTTCGGCCAGACCACCAAAACGGCCGATGTCCAGATACACCCAACGCACCGGGTCGTTTCTGTCGCGTTGGCTCACCAGCACGACTTCGGCCTGCACCACACCGGCGTCGCCGACAATGAAACGGCCCGGCTCGATGACCATATCGGGCAGGTTGTTACCAAAATGCCTGGTCATCGCCGTCATAATCGCGCTGCCGAACTGGTCGATCTCCGGCACATCGTCGCGGTACCGGGTCGGAAATCCGCCGCCCAAATTCAGCATGCGCAGATTGACGCCGGCCTCGGTCAGGTCGGTGAACAGCATCGCGACCTTACCGATGGCGACCTCATACGCATTGGTCGTGGTTTGCTGGCTGCCGACGTGGAACGACAGGCCGTACGGGTCCAGCCCCAGGTCCCCGGCTTCGATCATCAGCTCCCGCGCGCTTTCGATGGTGGTGCCGAATTTCCGCGATAGCGGCCAGTCGGCGCCTTCGTTCTCCACCAGGATGCGGCAATAGACCCTGGCGCCGGGGGCGTGGCGGGCCAGCTTCTCCAGTTCCTCGCGCGAATCGAAGGCGAACATCGACACGCCCGCTGCATGCGCACGCTGGATCGCCGACACCTTCTTGATGGTGTTGCCGAAGCTGATCGCGGCTGGTTTGGCGCCGGCATCCAGGCAAGCCTCAACCTCTTCGATACCGGCGGCATCAAAATGGCTACGCAGCCCGACAAGCCGCTCCAGCACCTGATGCGCCGGATTCGCTTTCACCGCATAATAGATACGCGCCAACGGCAGCGCATCGCGCAACGCGCGGAAGTTCGCTTCCACGCGATCGACATCCAAAACCATGCACGGTGTTGCCGGCTGGTGTTGGTTTAGGAATCGGGCGATTTTCGGAGTCATCGCACCCGGCCTCCCTCAGTTAGCCGCTCACCTATCAAGGCGATAAAGCGGAGTTGACGAAACGGTCGAACGAACCAGCGACCAAACGATTGCCAGAACGCTTGACGTCGTTGCGTAACCACAGAGGGCCAGAGGCACGTGCGTTGCTGCGTAGGGGTTAATTAGGACCCCCACCCCCCCCATGCAATAGGAAATTCGGCCGATGGGTCAAAAACTCCGGCGCGACACGCCACATCACGTTCAGTTTTTTGAAACCGAGGACGGCCCGGCATTGGAAACCAACCAAATATCCGCCGTCCGAGGCACCGCCTGGCATGGCCTGATCGGGCGCACGCTGCGTGCCAGCACCACCGATCGAGTCTCGCTCGCCGCCGCCGGCTGCGCGTTCTACGCCACGTTGGCGCTGTTCCCGGCGATCAGCATGTTGATTTCCATAGGCGGCATCATCCTGGACCCGGCGACCACCCAACAGCAGTTGATCCTGCTGTCGGACCTGCTGCCCCCGCCCGCCTTCGGCCTGATCGAGGATCGTGTCCATCAGCTCGTCGGCCAGAGCAGCGGCGATCTGAGCTTCCGTTTGTTGGTCAGCTTCCTTTTGACGTTCTGGAGCAGCGCCACGGGCAGCAAGTCGGTGCTGTCCGCGGTCAACGTCGCCTACGACGTGACCGAGCAGCGGCCGTTCTTGCGATTCCAGGCGATCGGACTGGCGATGACGCTGGTCGCGGTATTGTGCGCGATCCTGGCGATCGGCGTGCTGTTGCTGCTGCCCCCCGCGATCGATTTTTTCGGCCTGTCGCGCCACGGCGGGGGCGTCATCCATGCGGCAAGCCTGGCGATGCTGATCGGGTTTTTCTTCGTCGCGATCGCGCTGCTGTACCGGTTTGGCCCATCCCGGCCGAAGCCGAGGCATCCACGGATTATTCCCGGCGCGGTGCTCGCGACCGTGCTGTGGTTGATCGCCTCGGAACTGCTGTCGTTTTACGTGTCGCGTATCGGCACCTTCGGCGCGACCTATGGCTCACTCGGGGCCGCGGTCGGCGTGATGCTGTGGTTCTACGTCTCCGCCTACGCGGTTCTTCTCGGCGCCGAACTGAACGCTCGGCTGGAGGAGGGCGCCATCGAGCCGGGAGTTTTGGACACCAATTCATTAGAAAGATGAC
>JAYUEJ010000083.1:0-2465 GCA_043739265.1 Rhodopila sp.
GAGCCGGACCTGGCGGCGGCGAAGGCGTTCGTGGTCAACCGGTATGAGGCGCGGTGACGCTCAGCACGGGATGACGTCGATGTAGCCGGATTCGGCATAGGCGATGATTTTCCGGTCGCTGGTAACGATCGGCATGCCGCGATGCCGAGCGGTGGCAACAATCAGGCGGTCCATCGGGTCGGCATGGAAGTCGCCGGGCAGATAGGAGGCGTCGATGGCGATCCCGGGGGTTATCGGCGCTTCCTTGATACCGGGCATCGCCACTAAGGTAGCGAACCAGGTCTTTGGGTCAGGCCGGAATTGCGGCATGTCCTTCCGGCCGGGCCGGGGCCTGCCCAACAATCCTATTTCCCAGGCCGATGCCGTCGATACATAGACGCCGTCAGCCTGCCCGGCGTGCCGGATCGCAGCGAGAACGCTGATAGACAGCGATCCAGCGTTCACCAGCCATATGATCGCGCAGGTATCCAGCAGGACGGCGGGCGGCCTAGTGTCCTGCGTCACCGGTGGAATATGCCCTCCTCAGCGTCGAACGGTTCGTCCAAAATTGGTTCGGTCAGGTCGAAGCCCTCGGGGATAACAACCGAACCACGCATGCAGCCATAAAGATCGGTAACGGTTTCAGCCTCGTTCTGGCGCGGCAAAAGGACACCGACGGTTCGCCCGCGCTTGGTGATGTTCACCCGGTCCAGCTCACCACTGTCGAGCCGATCCAGGATGCCCAGGCATTTGGCCTTGAACTCGGAAGCGCTGATGGTCTGCGTGGCACCCATGGATCACCTTGCCTGATAGGTCATGTCTCGTGACTGGTCATTTAAGGTGGTCATGTGCGTGCGGCAAGGGGATGCGTTCGAACCCCTGATCCCGACACGCCGTTGAGGGGTCAAGCCGAACCGCAACCGCGAAGTGATCGGCGGCACCCTCCATGTGCTGAAGTCCGGCTGCCGTTGGCGCGACTGTCCCGAGGTCTATGGTCCGCACCTCGATCGACAATCGCTTCAAACGCTGGTCGAAAGATGGCATACGGCCAGCTATTCCTGATTGCGGCCCTGCCGGGTTTTGTAGCTCCAAGGCTGGAATGATCATAACGTGAGAATGGCAGGAGGCGGGCACGGCGGCCCCAGCCGGGTTTTGAGGAACTGAAGCAGCGCCTGGTTGCGTCCCAGCCGCAATCGATCGGGCAGGGCGACGGCGCTCACCGCGTCGCCAAATTCCGTCTCGGCCGACCACGCCGGCAACACCTGCACCAAATGGCCGTCCGCCAGCTCGCGCGCGATAAACACCAGGGGCAGGAGCGCGATCCCGAGTCCCGCCGTTGCCGCGTCCGCGACCGCCTCGGGGTGGTTGGCTCGGTAGCGGCTCGTCACCTGCACTGTCACCCGCCGGTCCTCGCCCCGCAGATCCCAGCGGTCGTGGCGGACATTGCGCCAGTAGTTGAGGCAGAGATGGCGCGTCAGATCCTCGGGTGTTTTTGGCACACCCGCCCCCGCGAGGTAGGACGGAGCCGCACACATCACCATGTCCAACCGCATCAGAGGGATCACGACCAGGTCGGGCGTGCGACGTGCGGACATGCGCAGTGCCAGGTCGATGCCCTCTTGCGCAAGGTCCATCAGCCGGTCCTCCAGCAGCAGTTCGATCTCCAGCGCCGGATGCAGTGCGACGAACTCCGGCAGCAACCGGCCCACCACGCGATGCCCCCAGCTCACCGGTGCCGTCACCCGGATTGAGCCCTCAAGCGTCGTACGGAGGCCGCGTAGCGCCTCCGCGGCCGCGGCTGCATTCTCAAGCAGCCGCCGCGCATGCGTCAGATAGACCATTCCCGCCGGCGTCAGCGAAATCCGCCGTGTGCTGCGCGCAAGCAGGACGGCGCCCAGCGCCTGCTCGAGCTGCACGAGCCGTTTGCTCACGACGCTTTTCGCCAATCCGAGTTCGTAGGCGGCGGTGGTGACGCTGAGGCGTTCGGCCACCCGCACGAAGGCGGTCAGCATGTCGATCGTCAGGTTCATTGTTTCTGATTCGCGAATGCGTTGTCGCGGTATCATAGCTTGATCGGGAAACAATCGGAAGCCTAGGGTTGCTCCGCGGAATGGTCGTTCGCGCCGGCTGCCCCGCTGCTTCTGTATCCCGGCGAAACCGGTGACACCCGGCATCGGCCCTGCCAGCGGCACAAAAAATCAAAGACGACGCGGGAACGGACAAGGAAACACCGCTGATGGAACCCATGAAGATTTACGCCGACCCGATCACGGTCAACTGCCGCAAGGTGCTCGCGGGCCTCGACCTGATCGGCGCGACGTTCGAACTCGTGCACATCGACTACTTCACCGGCCAACACAAAAGCGACGAGTACATGGCGCTCAATCCCAATGCCTCGGTGCCGGCGCTGGTCGATGGCGATCTGGTCCTGTGGGAGAGCAACGCCATCCTGATGTACGCGGCCGACAAGGTTGGCAACCACGCCG
>JAYUEJ010000084.1:0-2453 GCA_043739265.1 Rhodopila sp.
GGGCGCTTGCCGCCGGCGATCGAGTTCGGCTGGTTCGGACGCGGATCGAACCACATGACTCCATTGTTCATCAGGATGCCGGAGGCCGGCAGCACCACCCGGCTTCCCATGGACGACAACAGGGTTGTGGTCATCGCGACCATCGTTCCGTCCTGATCGCAGACGGTTATGTGCGTCGTACAGGTCTCTGCCGCCGCCGTGTCCGTCTCACCGAGTCCCTGCAGCCGCTCCTGGTAGGCATGCTTCATGGCGCGGCCGAACGCGACATACCAAGCGGCGTCCGGCCGGGTGCCGACCCGAACGGCTGCCATCTGGTCCAGCACGCGGATCATGGTCGGGGCGGCGGTCAGGTTGCCCGCGAGTTGCAGTGTGTGGCCGCGCCAGGGGAACTGGGTGGCCGCGACGATGCGCGCCTGACATGACCGCAGATCGTCGGCTGAAAGCAGACCGCACATTTTATTGACGTCGGCGATCATGGCGGCGGCGATATCGCCCTCGTATTGATCGCGCAGGCCGGCACGACTGAGATGCTCCAGCGTATCGGCCAGTGCGCCGAGGGGAAAAAAGCCGACGGGGCCCTGATAGGGGGCGATGGGGGGCAGGCCGTCGGGCAGATAGATGCGGGCGCTTTCGGGGTAGTGGCGCAGCACCGCGGCGGACGATGCCACCTTGAGCGTGGTGAACCAATCCTGCGGCAATCCCCGTTTCGCCAATGCGATAGCCGGGGCGATCACCTCCGCCAGCGGAAGCTTGCCCCAGGCCGCATGCATGCGGGCGTAACCAGCCGTGGCGGATGGGATAGCGAACGACAGCGGGCCGTGGATGTTGGTGTCGCCGTCCACTTCCGGCCACGCGAACAGGTCTTGTTTCATGCGGCCGGTCAATTTGAACGCTGACGGGTTTAGCGCCTGTGGCGCCACCGGGCCGAAATCGACCAGCTCCGCCCTTGGCTGACCGGCGCGATGCACCAGCGCGAAACCGACCCCGCCCAGACCCGAGTTCCATGGTTCGACCGCCGCCAGCGCCAACGCGGTCGCGACGGCGGCATCGACCGCGTTGCCGCCGGCATCCAGGATCGCGATGCCGGCTTCGGCGGCGCTACGAACCTGGGAGACAACCATGCCGCGACGCCCGCGGGCGGACGGTTTCGACAACGCCCAGTTCTGGGTAACATGGGGTGACGGGGTGTAGGTCATCCGAACTCTCTCCTGCCAAACGGTCCGAGGCGTGGGCGGGAACCATAGGCGATGTTACAGGGTGGCGGGCAATGCCACCGTGCAAAGGTCCTTCATGTTCGCCCCGATCGCCCGCGCCATCAGTCAGTTGGATGACCCCGCCTTCCGGGGGGTTCTGTGGCGCAGTGTGGCGTGGTCGATCGGATGCTTCGCGGCCTTGCATTTCGCGGCCGTCTGGATGGTCCACCGTATTCTCGACTTGCATGGTTGGCTGGCGTGGGCCGCCGATATTCTTGGTTCGGTTGGTGCCTCGGTGCTTGCGCTTTGGCTGTTCCTGCCGGTGGCGGCGGCGATCGGCACAATGTATCTCGACCGCATCGCGCGAGCCGTCGAATATCGGTATTATCCGCTGCTCCCACCGCCCGAGGGTGCGTCCCTGCTCGACCAGACATGGGACGGGGTCGCGGTAGCGTTGCAGGTTTTGGCCCTGAATATCGTGGGTCTGCTTCTGGTTTTTCTGGTGCCAGGGATCGGACTGGTCGTTGGCTGGATGATTGCCGCCTACGCGATCGGACGCGGCCTGTTCGTAATGGTCGCGATGCGGCGGATGCCGCGTCTGAAAGCCGAGTTACTCTATCGGCGGCGGCGGGGCCTTATTCTGGCGCAAGGGGCGACGCTGGCGCTGGCCGCATATGTTCCGATTATGAATCTTTTTATTCCGATTGTTGGTGTCGCGGCGATGGTCCACATTATCGACACGGCCCTGACCGTTACGGAAAAGTCTGGATCCTGATTGGTTAAAACCGCCTGGATTTAAAAAGCTGAAACGAAGTATTGTTTCGCAGGCACGCCCATGGTAGGCGGAGCTTCCTTTTTCAGTTTGGTAAAGTGTCTTGTTCAAACGCCGCAAACCTGATGAGCCCACACAGACCACGATCGGAACCCCGCCGTCAGCGGGTCTGCCGCCAACACCGCAGGACCCGAAGCCGCAACCTTCTGGTTCGGGCCTGACAACTCCCGCCAAGGCCGCTGCCGGATCATCGGACAGCGGCCTTGGCGTTCCCCCTTTCCGCCCGGCCCCGCCCAAGGATGCGCAAAATATGTCCAGATCGCCGTTTTCTTCTGCTCCGGCTACACCTGCCGCGCCAGCCACACCCGCACGACCGAGTGTAACGACGGGCCGCCCGGCCGCCCGCGACCCATCCGATCGCCGGACGCTTGTCGTCGGCCGCGGCATCAGTGTGCAGGGCGTGGTTCAGGATGCCGAACGCCTGGTTG
>JAYUEJ010000085.1:0-7392 GCA_043739265.1 Rhodopila sp.
CCAACATCAGTCGAAACCTTGCGGCACAAGGAGGCGAAGCGCCGGCGTTTCCCGACAGCCGAATTGGAACCGGTGATGACGGCTGAGGACAAGACTCCGTTGCGGCTGCGTATAAGCGGCGCAACCGCGACCGGCATAATCGCGCTGTGGATGATAGACACCGACCACGACCCGGAAAGCATCTTCGTTCGCCACGCCTGCTTCCTCGGCGTCAATGATTCCTACAAGGCGCTAAAGACGATGTTGCGCGCCGAGGCCCGGGCCAGCCTGAACAGCGACACCTCCCGCCCCTTCGCGAAGCCGAAATCGGGCGGGATAGCGGGCAGGATGATCAACCATCTCGGCGACGAAGTCATGAACGTGTTCGGCGTTTCGTGATCAGAGCTTGATGATCGCCGCCAAGATCCCAATCCCCACGGTCATTAGCGTCCCCAGACGCATGGTGACCCGCAGTTCCGAGTTCGTCATCGCCGAGATCATTTCCCTCCGGGCGACCGCTATCGATTCCTGAAGGTCGCGCCTGGCAGCGATCAGTTCAGTCCGGACGGACCCAATCTCTTCGCGAAGGTCGGCCTTGACCGACGCGATCTCCATACGGACGGACCCAATCTCTTCACGAAGGTCGGTCTTCACCGACGCGATCTCCGTACGGACGGACCCAATCTCTTCACGAAGGTCGGTCTTCACCGACGCGATCTCGGTACGGACGGTCCCAATCTCCTCGCGGACAGCCAGCAAATCCGGCTTGGTGACCAACTCGGCCATGATGAACTCTCGGGCAGCCTCGGCATGTGCCTCGGCTTCTGGGGTCGGGAAGCCAGAATCCCGCAAACGTCTGGCGTAGGCGAGAGTATCGAATGCGAAGACGATGATAGCATCTTTCGAACCAACGGCGCATCACTCGTATAGGTAGTAAAATCTGAAAGATATTCAACCATAATTATCGGCCCCGTTCAGCACTACGATGCGTCGTAACCCTCAATGATCAACACATCCGCCTCCGCCCGCCCGTCCCGCAACGCCTTCGCCACCGCGTATTCGGGGGAGTGATAGCAAGCCACCGCGGTGTCGTAATCCTTGAACTCCAGCACCACGTTGCGCGCCCGAGCCGTACCCTCCGGCGCCTCAAACCGGCCGCCACGCACGATGAACCGAGCGCCATATTTGGCAAACGCCGTTGCGTTGGCCGCGACATACGCCTGGTAACCCGCCGGATCGGTCACATCGACCCGCGCTACCCAATATCCTTTCGCCATCGATGTCCTCCCTTAATCGGTCAGTGTGGCCGGTCGCCCAGCATGTTCGCCAACACCGGCTCCATGGCCTTGGCCATCAACGCCTGCCCCTGAGCCGACGGATGCAGCAGCGGGTCGGGCGGTGTCAGCCTGGAATCCAGGAACAGGGCGCGGTTCAAGATCCCATTCCGCATGAACAGCGCGGTCAGGTCGAGGAACGATACCGTGCTTTCAACCTTGTATTTCTCCGCCAGCATGCGGTTGATTTGCCCGGTCGTCTCGGTGATCCACCCCGAACGTTCGGACGGGAGTACCCCCAGCAGCAGAATTTTCGTCCCCGGCAGTCGGCGGTGCAACTCGGCGAGGATGGTGTCGATGCCGGTGACCGTGTCCGCGGCCGACCAATGCACCCTGCCCAGATTGTTTGCCCCGATCAGCACCACCGCCGCTTTCGGGGCAATACCGGAAACCTCACCGTTGCGGATGCGCCAGAGCAGGCTGGCGGTTGTGTCGCCTTTGAATCCCAGATTGACCGCATGCCGGTCGCCATAGAAACGCTGCCAGACCGGCACGAAATCCTGCCAGTCCGGCGGACCGGATTGCTCCCAGTCCTGGGTGATCGAATCGCCCAAAAAGATCAGCTCCGGATTGGCCTGAGCCAGTTCGCGCAGCTTCGCGTCGTGCCGGTCTCGCCACCAGGCCAGGTCTGTCCGCGCGATCGGCGTTGCCGCCGGCACGGTGCGTGCGCTGATGGTCGCAGGCGATAATAGAAAAAGAGTCAGACCTAACAGGATCATCCAACGCCGCATGCACATAGCCCCTCGCTGCTCGCTGGAATACACGCCGATCAGGGGTCAGACCGCAAGGCGGTTTCGGTCCCATAACCTGGTGCCGTCGTGCGGGCGGCGCGGATGCAGCAGCGGCAGCATGAGGCAAAGCCCAAAACCCCACATCTGATAGGCGATGACCGACCGCAGCATCGGCCCTGCCTGCCAACCGAACGCCATCGGCTGTCCCATCAGCGGCAGGAACACCAACCAGGCCAAGGTCATCGCGCAGACGCCGGCAACGATGCCCTTGAGCCATAACGGCCCCTTGACCCGCGGGGCCAGCCAGCCGAACAGCCCGCCATAGAACGCACCCCAGAAGGTGATGCTGACTACTAAAGGTGCGTTGAACGGCGGCACCAGGGCGATGCGGAATGCCGCTTGTGGCGCCCACCCCAACCAGAAAAAGAGTTGCAGCGTCGTCTGGTGGAACACCAACACGGACATCGCACCAGCGACACAGCCCCGGAAAACGCGGGATGATCCTCGCGTCATGGTTTCCACCCCTGAAATATATCTGCATGTTGCCCCGCGCATCCGCTGCGTCAATCGTGCGGTGCAGCAAACCCATGACGTCAGGGCAGCGGCCGAACGCCCCCCTTTCTCTCATTTTCGGAAGTTTCCCCTGGACAGCCGCACGACCCGCGCCTATATGCCCGCCTCTTTGGAACGCGGGAGACCGTCGGCCGCCCTGTGGCGGTTAGGGTCGTATGCACCGCGGTCCCTTGGAATAAGGACCAGGGATCACATGGCGAAGAAGATCGTCGGCTACATCAAGCTGCAAATTCCGGCTGGCAAAGCGAATCCGTCACCGCCGGTCGGCCCGGCGCTGGGTCAGCGCGGCCTCAACATTATGGCTTTCGTGAAGGAGTTCAACGCCTTCACGCAGCAGATGGAACCCGGCATGCCGATCCCGGTGGTCATCACCGCGTATGCCGACCGCAGCTTCACCTTCATCACCAAGACGCCGCCGAACACCTACTTTCTTAAGAAGGCCGCCGGCGTCACCAAGGGCAGCCCGACCGTTGGCAAAGCCACGATTGGTCGCGTCACGACCGCGCAGTTGCGTGAGATCGCCGAGATCAAAATGAAGGACATGAACGCCAACAGCGTCGAAGCCGCTGTCAGCATGTTGGCCGGTTCCGCCCGATCGATGGGCCTTATCGTGGTGGAGGGCTGATCCATGGCCAAGAACAAGCGTCTCGTCACGGCCCAGAAGGCCGTGGACAGCAACAAATCCTACCCGCTGGCCGATGCCATCGCGCTGATCAAGTCGATTTCCAAGGCGAAGTTCGACGAAACCATTGAAATGTCGATGAACCTCGGCATCGACCCGCGGCACGCCGACCAGATGGTCCGCGGCCTGACCACTCTGCCCAACGGCACCGGCAAGACCGTTCGCGTTGGCGTGTTCGCCCGCGGCGCGAAGGCCGATGAGGCGCTGGCCGCCGGTGCCGACGTGGTTGGCGCCGAAGACCTGATGGAAAAGGTCCAGGCTGGCGAAATCGCCTTCGACCGTTGCATCGCGACCCCGGACATGATGGGCATCGTCGGCCGGTTGGGTAAGATCCTCGGCCCGCGCGGCCTGATGCCGAACCCACGTCTCGGCACCGTTACCATGGACGTCAAGGGCGCGGTCACCGCCGCCAAGGGCGGCCAGGTCGAGTTCCGCGCCGAAAAGGCCGGCATCATCCACGCCGGCATCGGCAAGGTGTCGTTCGAGGCTGATAAGCTGCTCGAAAACGCCAAGGCGCTGGCCGACGCGATCGTCAAGGCCAAGCCGGCGGGCGCCAAGGGCACCTATGTCCAGAAGGTTTCGGTCAGTTCGACCATGGGCCCCGGCGTTCGGGTCGATGTCGCCTCGCTGACCGCGTAATACGCCGGCCTTTTGGGGCCGGTGCATCAGATACACCGGCCGAAACGCCGGTGGGCAGGAGGGGTTCAACCCCTCCGAACCTGTCCAAGACCGCTCGTCTCTTCGTCCCGGTTCGCCGGACAAGATTTAATGAACCCCTGGGTTCGCGCGCGGGAGATAGGGAAGCCAGACATTCCAGGGGCATTGTCCCCTGTGGGTCTTTGGTGGTTCCAGGACAGGCGAATTGGATGAATCGTCGGGCCTGACCCGAGGACCTCATCTTTGGGCAACCTGACCTGCCCTTCCGCATCGTGCGGGACGGTGGGTCGAACGGAGACGAAACGTGGACCGTACGGAGAAGCGCGAGTTCGTCACCGAGCTTAATCAGGCGCTGAGCGCCACTTCGATGATTGTCGTGACCCGGAATTTGGGTCTGACGGTCGCCGAGGTGACCAACCTCAGGCGCAAGATGGGAGCTGCGGGGGCAACTTATAAAGTCGCGAAGAACCGGCTGACCAATCTCGCTCTGGATGGGACCCAGTTCGACAGCCTTAAGTCACTGCTGAAGGGACCGATCGCACTCGCGTGGGCGACGGACCCGGTAGCCGTGGCGAAAGCCGCTGTGGACTTCGCCAAGACCAATGACAAGTTCGTCGTCGTCGGCGGCGCGCTCGGAACTCAGACGCTGAATGCGGATGGGATCAAGGCGCTCGCCGATCTGCCGAGCCTGAATCAGCTGCGCGCAAGCCTGGTGGGGATGATTTCGACCCCTGCCACGCGAATCGCCGGCGTGTTGCAGGCTCCGGCTGGACAACTTGCCCGGGTCTTCGGGGCCTACGCCAAGAGGGATGAAGTCGAAGCCGAGGCTGTGGCTGAGGCCGCCTGAAGCATGATCGCGCTGCGTCTAATCTTTGCAGCGCGTGAACCATGCGATCAAGCAAATGCCCAGCCCGCGACGCATACCTGACCGCCGGCCGGATCATCCGGCTTGCATGGAACCAACCAAAGTCTAGATAATAGGAACATACGACATGGCTGACCTGAACAACCTCGTTGAAGAGCTGTCCAAACTCACGGTTCTCGAAGCCGCTGAGCTGTCCAAGCTTCTCGAAGAGAAGTGGGGCGTGTCTGCTGCTGCCCCGGCCGCCGCCGCCGCCGCACCGGCCGCGGCCGCTGCTGCCCCGGTTGAAGAGCAGACCGAATTCACCGTGATCCTGGCGAAGGCCGGTGAGAAGAAGATCAACGTGATTAAGGAAGTCCGTACGATCACCGGCCTCGGCCTGAAGGAAGCCAAGGACCTGGTCGAAGCCGCGCCGAAGGCCGTCAAGGAAGGCGTGAGCAAGGACGAAGTGGCGAAGATCAAGAAGATGTTGGAAGACGCCGGTGCCACGGTGGAGGTGAAGTAACGCTTCGCTTCGCACATTTTGCTTCGGCCTGGCGTCTCCGCCGAGACGCCAAGGCTTTTGATCAAGGGGCGGGTGGAAATCAGCCGATTTCCGCCCGCATTCCTGTTTCGGCGGAAGGTTTCCCCGTGCTGACCGGCCTGGCCGGCGGCACGGACGCTTGTTTTAAGAATTGGCGGGTTAACGGCAAGGTGGGTCATTGATGAACGCGATCACACGGTCCTTCACGGGACGTAAGCGCATCCGCAAGAGCTTCGGGCGCATCCCCGAAGTGGCTCCGATGCCAAACCTGATTGACGTACAGCGCTCCAGTTACGAAGCGTTCCTGCAAATGATTGTACGTCCGGACAATCGTACTCAATCCGGGCTGCAGGAAGTGTTCAAATCTGTGTTCCCAATCGACGATTTCGCCGGCCGAGGCCGGCTCGAGTTCGTCTATTATGAGCTGGAAGAGCCCAAATACGACGTTGAGGAGTGCATTCAGCGCGGCATGACCTTCGCCGCTCCCTTGAAAGTGATCCTGCGGCTGATCGTGTGGGACGTGGATGAGGACACCGGCGCCCGGTCGATCCGCGACATCAAGGAACAGCCCGTTTATATGGGCGATATGCCGCTGATGACCGACAACGGCACGTTTGTGATCAACGGCACCGAACGCGTGATCGTATCGCAGATGCACCGCTCCCCCGGCGTGTTCTTCGACCACGACAAGGGCAAGACGCATTCTTCCGGCAAATATTTGTTCGCGGCGCGGGTGATCCCCTATCGCGGATCGTGGCTGGACTTCGAATACGACAGCAAGGACCTTGTGTACGTCCGCATCGATCGCAAGCGGAAGCTGCCGGTGACGACCCTGCTGTATGCGCTGGAAGGTGCCGCCACCGAACAGCTTCGCGCAGCGCGGGAAGCCAAGGGCGAAACCGTCGATCCCAGCGAAATTCGCGGCATGGATCAGGAAGAGATCCTCAACCACTTCTACGGCCGGGTGGTGTTCGACCACACGCCGAAGGGCTGGGCTCGGCCGTTCGACCCCGATGCTTTCCGCGGCGTGAAGCTGCTGGAGCCGCTGATCGACGCCGCCACCGGTGAAGTCGTGGCCGAAGCCGAGGCGAAGCTGACCGCCCGCCAGGCCCGCAAGATCGCCGAAAACACCAAGGAAGTCCTCGTCGGCCGCGCCGATCTGCTCGGGCGCTACATGGCGGAAGACCTGGTCAACCCGGAAACCGGCGAAATCTACGCCGAAGCCGGGGAGGAACTGGCCGAGGCGCGTCTCGCCGCGTTGGAGGAGGCCGGCATCACCAGCCTGCCCACCCTGGCGGTCGATCAGTCCAACGGCCCATGGATCCGCAACACGCTTGCGGTCGATAAGAACACCAACCGCGACGACGCGCTGATCGATATCTACCGCGTCATGCGCCCCGGTGAGCCGCCGACTCCGGAAACGGCGGAAGCCTTGTTCCGCGGCCTGTTCTTCGACGGCGACCGCTACGATCTGTCCGCCGTCGGCCGGGTCAAGATGAACATGCGGTTGAACATCACCGATGCCCCCGACACGCAGCGCGTGCTGCGCAAGGACGACCTGCTCAAGACCGTCAAGACGTTGTGCGACCTGAAAGACGGCCGCGGTCAGATCGACGACATCGACAACCTCGGCAACCGCCGCGTGCGTTCGGTGGGCGAGCTGATGGAGAACCAGTATCGCATCGGCCTGCTCCGCATGGAGCGCGCGATCCGGGAGCGCATGGGATCGGTCGATATCGACACCGTCATGCCGCACGATCTGATCAACGCCAAGCCGGCGGCTGCAGCGGTGCGAGAGTTCTTCGGGTCCAGCCAGCTCAGCCAGTTCATGGATCAGACCAACCCGCTGTCGGAAGTGACGCATAAGCGCCGCCTGTCCGCACTCGGGCCAGGGGGTCTTACGCGTGAGCGTGCCGGTTTCGAAGTGCGCGACGTGCATCCGACGCATTACGGCCGCATCTGCCCGATCGAGACGCCGGAAGGCCCGAACATCGGCCTGATCAACTCGCTGGCAACCTACGCCAAGGTCAATAAGTACGGCTTCATCGAGA